>NZ_JBEOYB010000073.1:12710-37124 GCF_040296845.1 Streptomyces sp. NPDC001985 | reverse complement strand
CCGGGTCGGGGGCCAGCCCCCGAACCCCCGCTCCTCAATCGCCGGAGGGGCTGGGTGGTGTGGCTCAGTCGCTGGAGGGGCTGGGGTGGTGCTGCTCAATGGCCGGAGGGGCTGGGGTGGTGTGGCTCAATCGCCGGAGGGGCTGGGACGGCGTGCCTCAGCCCCCCGCCGGGGCTGGAGTGGTGCGGCACGCGTGCCGGAGAAGTCAGGGCTGCCCGGGGCTCCGGGCGGGGGAGGGCGGGAGGTCACCCGGTCCAGTGGCAGGCCACCCCCGCACCCCGCACCACCCCCACCTCCTCCCCCCTGCACTTCCCCTCCACCCCCACCCTCCCCGCCTCCCCCGACGCCACCACCTGGCAGCGGGCGTGGAAACGGCAGCCGGGCGGGATGCGGGCCGGGTCGGGCGGCTCGCCCGTCAGGACGACGGGCGGCACGGGGGACTCGGGAAGCACCGACAGCAGCGCCCTGGTGTACGGATGCCGGGGCGCGAGCAGCACCTCCTCCACCGAGCCGCACTCCACGATCCGCCCCAGATACATCACCGCCACCCGGTCCGCCACATTCCACGCCAGCCCCAGATCGTGCGTCACCACCAGCGCCGAAAGCCCCAGTCCGTCGCGCAGCCGCAGCAGCAGCGCGAGGATCTCCCCGCGCACGGACGCGTCCAGCGACGCCACCGGCTCGTCCGCGACGATCACCTCCGGCTCCAGGACCAGCGCCCCCGCGATCACCACCCGCTGCCGCTGCCCGCCCGACAGCTCGTGCGGATAGCGCGCGAAGAACCGCTCCGGGGGCCGCAGCCCCGCTCGCCCGAGCGCCTCGGCCACCGCCGCCCGCTCGTCCCCCGCGCACCCGTGGACACGGAGCCCCTCCGCCACCGCCTCGTACACCGTGTGGCGCGGATTGAGCGCGCCGCTCGGGTCCTGGAGCACCAACTGCACCCGCCGGCGGTGCGCCTTGAGGGCGCGCGGGGTGTGGGCGAGCGGGGTGCCCGCGAGACCCACCTCCCCCGCCGCCGGCCGCACCAGCCCGAGCAGGGCCCGCGCCAGGGTGCTCTTGCCGCACCCCGACTCCCCGACGAGCGCCACGATCTCGCCCGCGCCGACGGCGAGATCCACCCCGTCGACGGCCCGCGCGGGCGGCCCGCCGCGCCGCCCGGGGAAGACGACCGCGAGATCCCTCGCCCACAGCAGTGGAACGCCGCTCATCACGCCCTCCCCTCCCCGCCCGGCGCGGCCACCCGCACACAGGCCGCCCGGTGCCCGCCGTCCCCGGTCAGCTCCTGCTCGGCCTCGGCGCACACCGCCAGCGCCTCCGGACAGCGCGGACGGAACGCGCAGCCCCCGGGCAGCGCGGCCGGATCGGGCGGATCGCCCGGCAGCCCCCGGGGAGCCCGGCGCGATGCGCTGTCCCCGACCCGGGGAAAGGCCGCCGACAGCGCCCGGCCGTAGGGATGGAGCGCCGCCGTGTACACCGCGCCCGCCGGCCCCTCCTCCACCACCCGCCCCGCGTACATCACCGCGAGCCGGTCGCACACATCCGCCAGCACCGCCAGATCGTGGCTGATCATCAGCAGCCCGATGCCCCGCTCGGTCACGAGCCCTCCGATCAGCCCCAGGATCTGCGCCTGGATCATCACATCCAGCGCGGTCGTCGGCTCATCGGCGACGATCAGCCGGGGCCCGCAGGCCAGCGCCATCGCGATCATCACCCGCTGGCGCTGGCCCCCGGACAGCTCGTGCGGAAAGGAGCCGGCCCGCCCGGCCGGCAGCCCCACCAGCTCCAGCAGCTCCCCGGCCCGCCGCCGCGCCGCCGCGCGCGTCACCCTCTGGTGCAGCAGCACCGGTTCGGCGATCTGATCCCCCACCCCGCGCACCGCGTTGAGGGAGTGCATCGCCCCCTGGAAGACGATCGACGCCCCGGCCCAGCGCACGGCCCGCAGCCGTCCCCAGCGCATGGTGAGCACATCCTCCCCGTCGAGGAGGACCTCCCCGCTCAGCCGGGCGGTCGGGGGCAGCAGCCGCAGCAGCGCGAGGGCGAGCGTCGACTTCCCGCACCCCGACTCCCCGGCGATCCCCAGCTTCCGCCCCGCGTCCAGGCTCAGATCCACCCCCCGCACGGCGGCGACGGCCCCCGCCCCCGACCCGTACGCCACCCGCAGGCCCCTGACCTCCAGCAGACTCACCGCCCCACCCCCAGCCGGGGGTTGAGCGCGGACTCGACGGCCCGCCCGCAGAGGGTGAACGCCAGCGCCACCAGCGCCACGGCCAGCCCCGGCGGCGCCAGATACCACCAGTGGCCCGAGGAGACCGCCCCCGCCTCCCGCGCCTCCTGGAGCATCCCGCCCCAGGAGATCACCATCGGATCGCCGAGCCCGAGGAAGGCGAGCGTCGCCTCCGTGAGGATCGCCGCCGAGATCCCGAGCGTGGTCTGCGCCAGCACCAGGGGCATCACATGCGGCAGCACATGGCGGCTCATGATGTGCCGGTGCCCGCCGCCGAGGGCCCGCGCGCGCTCGATGTACGGGCGGGACTCGACCGCGATCGTCTGGGCGCGCACCAGCCGGGCGGTCGTCGGCCAGCTGGTGACACCGATCGCCACGATCACCGTCCACACACTGCGGGACATCACCGTCGCCAGCACGATCGCCAGGACCAGCGTCGGCATCACCAGGAACCAGTCGGTGACCCGCATCAGCACGGTGGCGAACCAGCCGCCGCAGTGACCGGCGACCACTCCCACGAGCGTACCGATCGCCACCGACATCGCCGCCGCCAGCAGCCCCACGGTCAGCGAGATCCGCGCCCCCCACACCAGCAGATCCAGCAGCGGACGGCCGAACTGGTCGGTCCCCAGCCAGAACGCGCCGCCCGGCGGCTCCATCGGCTCGCCCGGCGTCCCGGTCACCTTCCGCACATCGCCGTCGACCAGCAGCGGCGCGGCGAGCGCCACAGCGGCGATCAGCGCGAGCGCGCCGAGGCCGAACAGCCCCGCCCGCTCTCTCCGGTACGCCGCCCAGAACCGCAGCAGCGCGCCCCGGCGGCGCGCCCACGCCGGGGAACGGGGGAGGGAGGAGCGCGGAATCGCGGAGTCCGTCATCGGGCCACCCGTGGGTCGAGCAGGGGATGGAGCAGATCGGCGAGCAGGTTCATCAGGATCATCGCCCCGGCGAAGACCAGGAAGAGGCCCTGCACCAGCGGCAGGTCGGGCACGCTGAGCGCCTGGTAGAAGAGCCCGCCGACCCCCGGCCAGGAGAACACCGTCTCCACCAGGATCGAGCCGGCCGCCACATGCCCCAGATTGATGAAGACCATGGTCACGGTCGGCAGCAGCGCGTTGGGCACGGCGTGCCGCCGCCGTACCGCCGAGTCCCGCAGCCCCTTGGCCCGCGCGGTCGTCAGATAGTCGGCGCCCATCTCGTCCAGCAGCGACGACCGCATGACCAGCAGCGTCTGCGCGTACCCCACCGCCACCAGGGTGAGGACCGGCAGCACCATGTGGTGGGCGACATCGACGGCGTACGCCGAGCCGCTCATCCCGCCCGACTCCATACCGCCGGTGGGGAAGAGCCCGGGCACCGGTCCGGCACCGACCGAGAACACGGTGATCAGCAGCAGTCCGAGCCAGAAGGACGGCACCGACCAGAGGGCCAGCGCGACCCCGGTGTGCAGCCGGTCGGACCGCCCGCCGTGCCGCCAGGCCGCCCGGGTGCCCAGCCACAGCCCGAGCGCCGAGTAGAGGACGACCGCGACCCCGGTCAGCAGCAGGGTGGCCGGCACCTTCTGCGCGATCAGCTCGCCGACCGGGGCGCGGAATTGGTACGACATCCCGAGATCGCCGGTCAGGGCTCTGCCGCAGTAGTCGGTGAACTGCTGCCACAGCGGCTGGTCGAGCCCGAACTGCCGGCGCAGCGCGCCGAGCTGCGCCGCCGTCGTCGGGGTGCCGTGGGTGAGGACCTTCACCGGGTCGCCGGGGATGATCCGGAACAGGAAGAAGCTGGTGACCAGCACGGCGAGCAGGGAGACGGCGGCGCCGCCCAGTCGGCCCGCCGAGTAGAGCAGATAGGCGCGTGCCGCGCTCATCGGCTATTCACGGTAGTCGGCCGTGGCCCGGCGGCGCAGCGCGACCAGCGCCCCGATCACGGCGGCCACCGCGACGAGGGCCCCGATGCCCACCACGACCTCGGTGGCGGACCCGGAGCCGCCGGAGCCCGCGCCGCCGCCCTCGGCCGGTTCGGCCGACCACCAACTCCAGTAGCCGTCCTGACCCCAGAGGTTCCCCCCGTCCTCGGGCATGGTGGTGATCGACGCGATGTGGTCGGTGCGGTAGGCCTCGACCGCGTTCGGATAGGCGAGCACATGCATCAGCCCCGTGTCGTACAGCCGCGACTGCATGCGTCTCACCACGTCGGCGCGCCGGATCGGATCGTACTCGGCGATTTGTTCCGCATACAGGTCATCGAATTCCCGGTCACAGATGAAGTTGTCGGTGGAACCGGTCGACCTCGGGGTTTCCGGGAGTGCGGCGCAGGTGTGAATCGCCAGGACGAAATCCGGGTCCGGATTGACCGACCAGCCGTCGAAAGCGAGATCGTAGTCCCCTCTGAGCCAGGGATCGGAGATATTGTCGCGGCACTCCATCCGCGTCTCGATCCCCAGATCCCGCCAGACGTCGTGGAGATATTTCCCGATGTTCGCCTCGATGGGCTCGGTGGCGTGGCACAGCAACCGGAAGGAGAGGGGCCGGCCGTCCTTTCCGACCCGCGCACCGTCGCGGTTCTTCCGGTAGCCGGCCCGGTCGAGGAGCAGCGCGGCCCGCTCCGGATCGTGGGCGATCCGCTGCCCGGGGCCCGGTTTCCAGAAGTACGCCCCGAAGCGCGGCGGGATATAGCCCTCGCCCTCCACCGCATGGCCCCGGAAGAACCCCTCGACGATCTCGGAACGGTTCACGGCGTGGAAGAGCGCCCGCCGCACCACCGGATCGCGCAGCGCCCGGTGCCCGGTGCCGAAACGGGTGCCGTCCTTCGACCATGCCCCCGGGTTGACCGCCAGAGCGAGGAATCTGCGTCCGGGAGCGTCGTTCACCTTGATGTTCTCGGCTCGCTTCAGCGCGGCGGCCTGAGCGGGAACCAGCCCGTGGACAAAGGAGACCTCCCCCTTCCGCAGGGCGGCCACCGCCGCGTCCCCGTCCTTGTGGAAACGGAGCACCAGTTCGTCGAACGCGGGCGCGCCGCGCCAGAAGCGCTTGTTGGACTTCAGCACGATGAACCGGTCCACCTTGCACTCGGTGATGACGAAAGGACCGTTGCCGACGACCGGGAACTGCCGGTCGTTGTTGAAGGTGCCGAAGTCCCGGACCTTCTCCCAGATGTGCCGGGGCACGATCGGGACATCGAGGGAGACCATGGTGGCCTGTGGTTTTCTCAGCTCGACGACCAGGGTCACCGGATCGGGCGCGGTGACCTTCCGGAAATTGGCGGTGAAACTGCCGTTGGCCGTCGCCGCCTTCTCGTCCGACATCATGGTCCGGAAGGTCCACGCCGCGTCCTCGGCCGTCACCGGGCGGCCGTCCGACCAGAAGGAGTCCGTGCGGATCGTATAGGTCCAGATCAGTTTGGAGGGCGAGGACTTCCAGGCCGTCGCGAGCCCCGGAATCACCCGGCCGTCCCGGGGGTCGTAATTCGTCAGATACTCATAGGCCAGCCGGTGGACGGTCGTGGACACCAGCCGCTGCGCCAGAAAGGGGCTGAGCGAGTCCACGCTCTGCGCCACGGCGACGGTCAGGACCCTCCGGCCACCGCCGTCCGCCCCGGCCCGTGGCGCGGCCGGTGCCGAGAGCTGTCCCGAGGTCGGTCCCGAGGTCGGTCCCGAGACCGGTGCCGAGACCGGCGCGAGGGCGAGGGCGAGAGCCAGGGCCGACAGCACGAGGGCCGCGCACAGCGCCGCCCGTGCCCGGACCCGGCGCGGTGATGGGAGCCGACCGGCCATGACGGTGACCTCGCCTCGTCGCTCACGGGCTGCTGATCCGAGGTGTACCAGCGGTGACCGGCGCCGTCAACGACCCCCGTCGGCGGCCCCGTCGGCGTTCCGGGACGGCGTGTGCGGCCGGGCGGACGCGCCGGGGCCCCGGTCGACGGGGTCGACCGGGGCCCTCGTTCGGCCGCTCTACTGCTGCGGAGCGTGCGGGGGATGCCGCGGCGGCCACCCGGCCGGCGGCAGCGCGTCCTGGTCATCGGGCCGCTCCGGCTGTTCCCGCTGCTCCTGCTGTCCGGGCTGTGGCTGGGGCGCGTGCTGGGCCGGGTACGGCTGCGGGTAGCCGTACTGCGGGGGAGGCGGGCCGCCCCCCGGGCCCTGCTGCGGAAAGCCGTACGCCCCCTGCTGCGGCTGAGGCGGGGCCGGCGGATAGGGCTGCCCGGGGGCGGGTGGCTGCCCCGGCTGCTGGGGGTGGGGCTGCTGGTGGGGGAGCGGGTACCCCGGTACGCCGTGCCGCGGTGGCTGCGCCGGGTGCATCGGCGGGCCGTGGTGCTGAGGCGCGCCGTGGTGCGGGGGCCCGCCGTGGTGCGGCGGGGGCTGGGGGTGCTGCTGCCCGTGCTGCCCGGGGTACGCCGGCTGCGCGGGGGCCTGCTGATGGCCCGGCATCGGCGGCGGCATGGTCGGCGGCGGGTTGCCGTCCGCCGTCCACAGCCCCTGCTGCTGCTGGGCGCGGGAGAAGTCCTCGGCGATCAGCGCCGACAGATGGAAGTAGGCGTCCCGGGTCTTCGGCCGCATCATGTCCAGATCGACCTCGGCGCCCGCCGCGAGATGCTCGTCGAACGGCACCACGACCACACCCCGGCAGCGCGTCTGGAAGTGCGCCACGATGTCCTCCACCTTGATCATCTTCCCGGTCTCGCGCACCCCGGAGATGACCGTCACGGAGCGCTGCACCAGCTCCGCGTACCCGTGCGCCGACAGCCAGTCCAGGGTGGTGGACGCGCTGCTCGCGCCGTCCACGGAGGGTGTCGAGACGATGATCAGCTGGTCGGCCAGATCGAGCACCCCGCGCATGGCGCTGTAGAGCAGCCCGGTGCCCGAGTCGGTGAGGATGATCGGGTACTGACGGCCCAGCACATCGATCGCCCGCCGGTAGTCCTCGTCGTTGAAGCTCGTCGAGACCGCCGGGTCGACGTCATTGGCGATGATCTCCAGACCCGACGGCGCCTGCGAGGTGAAGCGCCGGATGTCCATGTACGAGTGGAGATACGGGATCGCCTGCACCAGGTCGCGGATGGTGGCCCCGGTCTCCCGCCGCACCCGGCGGCCGAGCGTGCCGGCGTCCGGGTTGGCGTCGATCGCCAGGATCTTGTCCTGCCGCTCGGTCGCCAGGGTCGAGCCCAGCGCGGTGGTCGTGGTGGTCTTGCCGACGCCGCCCTTGAGGCTGATCACCGCGATCCGGTAGCAGGAGAGCACCGGGGTGCGGATCAGCTCCAGCTTGCGCTGCCGCTCGGCCTCCTCCTTGCGGCCCCCCAGCTTGAAACGTGACGCGGCGGTCGGGTTCCGGCTCGACTTGGCTTTCTGCTTGTTGTTGCGCAGCAGCCGGTCGGAGGAGAGTTCGACGGCCGCCGTGTACCCGAGCGGCGCGCCCGGCACCGACCGCTCCCGCTGGTCGTGCGTCACCGCCGAGGGCCAGGCCGCGCCGGAGCGCGGGTCCACGGCCGGAGCGGCCGGGTACGACGGCCCCTGCTGTCCGGGCTGCCCGTGCTGTCCGTGCTGCTCATGCTGTCCTTGTGGGGGCGCCGGCTGCTCCGGTGGCAGCGGTACGGGCGCGTGCGCGCCGGGCTGCCACTGCGGGGGATGGCTGTACCCCTCCCGCGGGGCGTGCGGTGCCACGGCGGGCGGCAGCGGTGCCGGCGGCAGCGGCTGATGCGGCGCCTGCGGCTGAGGTTGGTGCGGTGCCTGTGCCCGCGGAAGGGGCTGTGCCTGCGCCTGTGCGGGCGGCGGCGGTGCCTGTGCCGGAAGGGGCAGGGGAGCGGACGGCACGGGAGGGTACGCGCCGTGCTGGGCGGCGGCGGGCAGCGGCCCGCCGCCGTGCGGCGGGACCGGGGGAGGCGGGGCCGCGGACTCCTGGGAGGTCTGCGGGGAGACCGGCCACTGCGGCGCGGACGCGGGTGCCGAGGCGGGCTGGAACGCGGGCGGCAGCGGCGGAAGCCCGGAATCCGGCGTGGGCGGACCCATCGACCAGGGCTGTGCGGGGCCGGGCGCGGGCGGGGGTGTCCCCGGTGCCCCCTCGGGCACCTGTGCCTGCGCCTGCGCCGGTGCCTGCGCCGGTGCCGGTGCCGGGGGCTCCGGCGCGGTGCCTCGTGGGTCCCCGGCCCCCGGCGCGCTCCCCGCCCCGGCTGCGGACTCCGGGCCGCTCGGCGCGCCGGAAGCGCTGGGGCCGCCGGGAGCCGCCTCGTCGTCCTCCCGGCGCGGTTCGACCGCCCGAGCAGCCGCCTCCCGGCCGCTGTCGGAGCCCGCCGCCCCGGAGTCCGTACCGGGCAACGGGAGCGGTACCGGGGCCGGGAAGGGGCCGGACGGGCCGGAGCCCTCCGCACCCTCCGCGCTCTCACCCGCAGGGCCGTCCCCCGGGGCGCCCGGGGACAGCGCGGGCGCGGCGGAACCCTCCGTACCGCCGGAACCTCCCGCGGCGGCGGAGCCACCGCGGTCGCCGGTACGCTCCGCGCCGCCGTGTTCCGCTTTCTCCGTCTCCCGGGCCTCCCCGGCGGCCCGTTCGGCCTCCTTGGCGGCGTCGAGCGCGGCGAACTCCCGCTTCAGGGCGGTGGGGGAGAACCGCATCGTCGCGCCGCTCTCCGCCTCACCGCCGCCGAGCGGCCGCGCCGCCGGCTCCTGCTCCCCGACCCGCTCCGGCGCGGGGGACCGCTCCGGCGTCCACTGAGGCTCGAACCCACTTCCCACCGGCAGCCCCGGCGTCGCCACCGGGGAGCCACTGGGCGGCGGCGGAGGCGGGACCCGGCCCGCGCCCGATCCGTCGCCCGCCGCGTTCTGCGTGTACCAGGCCGGAGGGGTGTAGTCGATGGTGAACTCACCCGTCATCTCGGCGGGCTCCGCGTCGGACTCATCGGCGGGAAGGTCCCATCCCCCGCGGATCTCGTCCCGATCGCTGTTCACTGTGCCTCCTGGTGTGGTCGAGCACCCTGGTGCGTCGTGGGTGGGGCGACCGTTCTCTCTGCCGATCGGCCCGGCTCTCCGCCCGGGGACACGATGGGCATCCCCGCAGGTTCTTCTGCCGCTGTCCGTCCCAGCCTAATCGTCAACAAGGGCGGCCCGGCAGGGCCGACGCCCGACGGCCACTGTCCCCCACGCCACACGCCGCCACCAAGTGAACAGAAGGTGGCGGAGAGCCGGGGAAGGTGCGGAGACCGGGGCCCGGCGCCACCGGTCCCGCCCCCGGCCTCGCCCCGGCGCCCGGGGGCGGGGCCGTACCGCGGCCACCGGGCACCCCGGGACGCCCGGGCGGAATCACCGCAGGTCGAACTCCCCGTCACGCGCCCCCAGAACGAACGCGTGCCACTCGGCCTCCGTGTACCGCAGCACGGTGTCGGGGTCCAGCGACGACCTCATCGCGACCGCCCCGCCCGGCAGATGGGCGATCTCGACCCGCTCCTCGTCCTCGCTCGTGCCGGGGGCACTGAGCCACTCGACGCCCGAGATGTCGAGGG
Source organism: Streptomyces sp. NPDC001985 (assembly GCF_040296845.1). Classification (NCBI taxonomy): domain Bacteria; kingdom Bacillati; phylum Actinomycetota; class Actinomycetes; order Kitasatosporales; family Streptomycetaceae; genus Streptomyces; species Streptomyces sp. NPDC001985. The sequence continues at coordinate 27,427 of NZ_JBEOYB010000073.1, read as the reverse complement.
CGTAGAGCTCGTCCTTCTCCTGTGCGCTCCCCATCGGTCCAGCTCCCCTTCCGTCGGCGGTTCGGCACCGGCCCAGCGCCGCGACCCCGCGCCGGCGGTCCGCCCGGGACCGGTCCCCATCACGCGGGAAGTCTAGGCCGAGCACAGCGCGTCATCCGGCGGAATCCCGGCGGGCGCACGCAAGAACGTATGAGCGTACAAACCCGGCCCGCGCGGGGGCGCGCACACCGGCTCAGTCCATCCGCCGGGCCGCGCCCAGCAGCCCGCTCTCCGGGTCCGTGCCGCTCGTCATCACCCAGTGGCGCTCCCGGCCCGAACACCACAGCGTCACCCCGTCCGCCAGTGTCGGCAGCGCGTCGCTCTCCGCCCGGGTCAGCCCCAGAATCCGGCCGATCTGCTCCGCCTCCTGCGGCGACACCCGCTGCACACCCACCAGGGTCGAGTCGCGCAGCAACCGGGGCGCCACCGGGCTCAGATACGGCAGCAGCGTCAGCACCGACTGCCAGGGCGAAGCCACCACCCGGCCGCGCGGCGGCCGCATACCGCAGTCGCGCACCACCACCACGGGACTGCCGACCGTCGCGCCCATCGGCGGCACCCGGCCCACATCGTGCAGCGTCACACAGTCGAGCCCCGCGCCCGCCGCCTGCGCGAGCCCCGTCCACGCCCGGGCCCGCCCGGTCTCCACCGCCACCCGCGCACCCGTCCCCGCCGCCCGCAGCGCGAGCACCTGGGCCGTCCACAGACCGCCGATCAACAGGACGTCGTACGGAGTCGAACGGTGGAACCCGATCATCAGCGGGCGGCCCTCCGCGTCGTCACCGATCACCACACCGTCGTCCCCGACCGGCAGCGACAGCGCCCCCAGATCACTCGCGGACATCGTGTGCCCGGCGTGCTGCGGACCGCGCAGCCCGCGCGGCCCCCTCACCGGGCACCGCCCAGCGGAAGCGTCGCCAGCGCGCCCGGCACCTGCTCGCGGTCCAGCCGGACCAGACCGACCTTCGCGGCGCGCGCCGACTGCTCCAGCGTCCGGCGCACCCCTATCAACTCGGTGTCCGAACCCCCGGTGACCCGCACATGACCGGCCACGGCCATCGCCCCCTGATGCGCGCCCCGCCGCAGGGTGAGGCTGAAGGTCGTCGCGTACGCCGGTGCCGCCGTCAGCAGGGACACCAGTTTGGGCAGCGGAGTGGCGCCCCGGCCCAGCTCCGGCCAGCGGCCCACCGCGTAGGTGGTGTGCCAGCGGTCGTCGCACCGCCAGACCCGGGCCGTCTCGCTGGTCCGGCGCCGCGGCGCGGCATCCGGCCGGCCCGCCCGCGCCGCCAGCCTCGGACTCGCGCAGGCGGCGGTCGCCACCGTGGAGTTCAGCTCCTCCTGGTCCAGCACCACCGCCTGGAAACCCGCCCCGGTGACCCGGCTCGCCACATGGTCCGCGACCCGCACCAGACAGCGCTGCGCGCCCTCCAGCCCACCGCCGCGCGCCTCGACCGCCTCCCGGCACAGCTCCGGGTCCAGCTTCACCGCCACCCAGGTCATCCGCAGCGCGGGCGCGCCCGTCCGCTCCTGCAACGGGGCGTACGACAGCCGCGCCATCGACTGCTGCGGCAGATGCGGCGCGGGCGCGGCCCGCACCTGCTGCACCAACTGCACCGACTCCAGCACGATGTCGTCCACCGCGAGCGCGCCGCCCAGCACCGACAGCGGCAGCGCCCGCGCGCCGAAGGCGGGACGCAGCGCGTCACCGCTCGCCTCCACGCGCACCACGGCCGTCAGGAACGACCCATCGCCGAGCATGCCGACCGTGCGGCGGCTCCGGTCCACCCAGGGGAACGGGCGGAAACCGGGCACGCTCTCCGCGACGGGCGCCAGCGACGCGTCGGTGCCCCGCGCCGCCGGTTCGGCATCCCGCCCGCGCGAGCGCAGGGCCAGCGCGGTGGACAGCCAGTCCTGGACGGCCTGTCCCCGGCGCCGTATGAACGCGAGCAGCAGCAGTGCGCCGCCGAGCGCCGTCGTGGGCACCAGCCACAGGCCCCCGAGCGCCAGCCCGACCAGCGCGAGACCGATGGCGATCTCCACCAGCGCCAACTGGCCGAGCCGGAGGGGGCCGACGCGACCGCCGCGCGCGAGGGGGCGCAGAGCGGTGGACGCGGGGACGGCGGCGGCGGTCGCACCTCCCGCCGGACCCGGTGCGGCGCCCCGTCCGCGCCCTCCCCGGGAAGCGCCGCGACGCCGTTCCGAAGTCCGGCCATTTCGCGTGCGCGTCGCCGTACCCATCGCCGCGTTGCCCCCTCGTGTCCGTAATTACCAAATTCCTCTGGGCGTTGACCGGGCGATCACCCTACCGGAGCAGTAACCCCTGAGCCGCAGCAGGCATAGTAGGGGGCGGCACGAGGGCCGGCCCCTCTCAGCGAGTACGGGAGCCTGGCCGCCCAGCGGGGAGAGGGACAGCGGACAGATGGCATCACGTCGGGACGAACTCAACGCGTACACCTTTGCCAAGCGAAGGCTGATCGCGCAGTTCCTCCAGCCCAGCACCACCGGTTCGGAGGAAGGCGCACCGCGCCCGCTGCGTGCCGTGGTACCCGGTGCCATTGTCGGAGTGGTGATTCTCGCGGGATTCGCCGCCTGGGGCATGTTCCGGCCGGTGGCCCCGAAAGGATGGGACGCCCCGGGCGAGAATGTGATCATCGCCAGTGAATCCACCACGCGCTATGTGGTGCTGAAAACCGGGGACAAGGTACAACTCCACCCGGTGCTGAATATGGCGTCAGCGAAGCTGCTTCTCAACGCCAACAAGGACAAGGTCATCAAGGTCGCCGAGTCGGTACTCGACAAGGGCGATATCCCGCACGGCGCGACCCTCGGCATTCCCTACGCCCCCGACCGCCTCCCCAAGGCGAAGGAAGCGGGCGAGGCCAAGCGCTGGGCCGTGTGCGAACGCCCCGGAGCCGGCGGCAGGTCCATCCAGAAGGCCGCCTTCGTCCTCGCCGAGCGCGAGGAGAGGAAGACCGACGGCGCTAACCGGCTCCGCGACGGCGAACTCCTCTACGTGGAGGGTCCCGCCCCCGACCGGAAGCGGTACGTCGTCGACGCCGCCGGAACCGCCTACCCCCTGGCCGGCGACGAAGCGCTGCTGCTCCAGGCCGTCGGACAGGTCCGGGAGCCCCAGCGCGTCTCCGCCGCCTGGCTCGCGACCCTCCACGAGGGCGACACCGTCGACTTCCCCGAACTCCCCGCCCCGCCCGGCACCGACGCCGGCATCCCCGCGGCCGACCTCGACCCCTCCCTGAACAAGGTGGGCATGGTCCTGGAGGCCGGCGCCGGGTCCGGGGACCAGAAGTACGTGGTGCTGCCCGGCCGGGTGGCCCCCGTCTCCGACTTCACCGCCAACCTCATCCTGAACAGCAGGGACCTGGTCGGACTCGACCAGGACGGCGAGCCGGAGCGGCTCAGCGCCGGTGCCTTCCGCCCCGGTGAGCCCTTCAACCAGGACCGGAAGTGGCCCCGGCACCTCCCGGAGACCGTCAACGAGGCGAGCCGCGAGGACGGCAGCCGCAACACCGTCTGCAACGTCCTGCGCGACGTCGACGCGGACAACGGCGAGACCACCCTCAGCACCTGGGCCGGCACCGGATTCCCCGCGCCCCTGCCGGTCGGTTCCAGCAGCGCCTATGTCACCCCCGGCTCCGGCCAGCTGTTCCGCCAGTTCAAGGGCTCCCAGACGGACACCGGATTCCTGTTCCTGGTCACCGACACCGGCCTGCGCTACGCCATGCAGTCCAACAGCGACAGCGCCACCGACTCCTCCGCCATCGGCTCCTCCGGAACCCCGGAGGAGAAGGAGGCGCGCCAGCAGGAGGCCCGGCTCGCCCAGGTCCGGCTCGGCTTCAAGGACATCGAACCGGTGCCGGTGCCCGCCGCCTGGTCCTCCTTCCTGCCGACGGGCCCCCGGCTCTCCACCGGCTCCGCCAACCAGCCCCAGGGCTCGTGAGGGCCGGCGGCGGGGGCGCGCGCCCCCGAAGGTTCTCCCGGAGGCTGCTCGCCGGCGCGGCGGCCACCGCCGTCACGGCCATCGGCCTTCCGGTGCTGCCCGCGACCACCGCCGCCGCGGACACCCCGGGCCAGTGCACCTACCCCGCCGATCCCTACAAGGGACGGCCCTGGGCGCTCCAGCGCGTCCTCCTGGACGAACTGTGGAAGCAGTCCACCGGCAAGGGCGTGCGGGTCGCGGTCATCGACACCGGAGTCGACATCAGGCACCCCCAGCTCCGGGGCGCCGTCGACGCCGGCGCCGGCCTCAACACCCTGCCGAAGGACGGCAAGGACGCAGGCGGCAACGCGATCGACCGGGGTGCCGCCAACGGGACCACCGACAGCGTCGGCCACGGCACCAAGGTCGCCGGCATCATCGCCGCCCGCCCCGCCGAGGGCACGGGCTTCGTCGGCCTCGCCCCCGGTGCCACCGTCATCCCCATCAAGCAGAACGACGGTGAGGGCCGCGGCACCGCCGCCACCCTCGCCCGGGCCATCCGGCACGCCGTCGACGAGGGCGCCGGGGTCATCAACATCTCCCAGGACACGGTCAACGCCGTGAAGCCCGACCCGCTGCTCCTTCAGGCCGTGAACGAGGCCCTGAAGGAGGGCACGGTGGTCGTGGCCTCCGCGGGCAACGACGGCCTCGGCGGAAACGTCAAGAAGACCTACCCCGCGTCCTTCGAGGGGGTCATCGCCGTCGCCTCGTCCGACCGCAACAACGAGCGGGCCGCCTTCTCCCAGTCCGGCGACTTCGTCGATGTCGCAGCCCCCGGCGTCGACATCATCACCACCGTCCCCGGCGGCGGCCACTGCGCCGACAACGGCACCAGCTTCTCCGCCCCGTACGTGGCCGGCCTCGCGGCGCTCATCAAGAGCAAGCACCCCAGATGGACCCCCCGGCAGATCACCGCCCAGATCCAGCAGACCGCCGAACGCTCCACCGATGGCCACGACCGCCTCGTCGGCTGGGGCGTCGCCGACCCCGTCCGGGCCCTCACCGAGGACGACAGGCCCATCGAGCGCCCGGCCGCTGGCGAGGGCGTCACCGCGGCGCAGACCCCGACTCCGCCCGAGGTCCACCTGGGCGAGTCACCCGACGAGCGCGACACCCGCCTCGCGGCGTATGTGGTCGTCGGCGGAGGAGTGCTGGTCGCGGCCATCGCGGGCGGCGCCATCGCCCTGCGCGACGCCCGCCGCCGCACCGGCCGAACGGCGCGCGCCGGAGCGGAATGACCGCCACCACAAGAGATGGCACGGATTCTTCACATTCCCGAAGCGGCCCATCACTGAAGCAGCTTGGGGCTGTCATAGGCAATCGATAGAGTGGTATCCGGCTGATCAGCGGTGGTATTCCGCCGCGATCACGAGGGACAGCTGTAACAAACGGGGAGGAACGGGCATCGTGCTCGATGCGGAGAGTGGCGGAGTCGGAGGTTCGGGCGGGACGGGTGACCTGCGGCGCGGTGTCGACGCGCTGAAGAAGTTCCATGGGCAGGTGACCGCACTTCTGAAGGATTTCGAAGGCGGCGAGGGCAGCAGCAGCAAGGTCGCGGAACAGCGTGTCTCGCGGGCCTCGTTCAGCGGCGCCCATCTGCCGTTCGCAGAGGCGGACGGGTTCTTCAGCCAGTACAACCGGGTGCACACGGCACTTGTCTCGCTCTCGAAAACCCTTGGCGATCAAATCGAACTGCTGACCATCGGTGTTCACGCCGCCGACGTCGGCTTCGACAACGTGGAGGAAGAGATGCGCCGGCGCTTCCACACGATCCAGTCCGTCCTCAAGGAGGAGCGGACCGCACAGGAGAAGCAGTACGGGGCGCCCGGGGAGAAGAGCGCGGAGCGCAACAACGACACCGCCCTTCCGACGGACTTGGGGTAATGGCCGATGGGTGACAACGGCAAGCAGGAACTGACCCACGAGCAGCAGCAGGCCGCTGACTCCACACAGATCCAGACCCGCTTCGGCGCCACCGACGCCATCGAGCGCGTCCTCGGCACCCTGGAGAAGTTCGGCCTCGGCTCCGGCTCCGGACCCGGTGGCTTCTTCGGCAAGACCGACTTCGAGAACGCCCGGCTCAACGCCATGATCGACCTGCTGGAAGCGGCCAACCCGACCGACCTGGAGAACGCCGGGGACGCCCTTCAGCGCGCCACCAAGGCCCTCAACAAGGCCGCGGGCGACCTCGACGCGTTCGTCAAGGGAGTGGAGTGGACGGGCGAGTCCGGCACGGAGTTCCGCCGCTTCGGCGCGGAGCTGTCGAAGTACGCCGGCGACCTCGGCACCTTCGCCAACGCCGTCGGCACCCAGATGAAGGTGGCCAGCGAGGGCCTCACCTCGGTCCGCAACTCCAAGCCGCCCCGCGACACCCGCGCCGACCCGAAGAAGCCGGAACATTTCCCGGATTCGGAGCGCAAGCAGGACAACCCGGAGTACGTGGCGGCCCAGAAGGCGGAGAAGGATCGCCAGGAGGCGATCAATCAGATGAACCGCCTGGCGTCGTTCTACGCGGTGTCGGAGCAGACGCTGGCGGGGAAGGAGCCGCCGAGGATGCCGGGGGCGTTGTCTGCGGCGGTGCCGCGGCCGCTTGGTCGCCAGGACCCTGGTGGCGGCGGCAACGACTCGGATGCCGCTCGTGCAGACACCCCTGGTCAGGGCTCCGTGCCTCAGCGAGCCCTCAACATGGATGTGGTCAACGCCTCTCAGGGCCAGCCCGTCGCCTCCGTACCGACCGCTCCGCTGACCTCGACGGCGCCCGCGCCGACACCGACAGCTCCGGGCCCTGTGACACAGGCACCGGCTCCTGACACATCGATGCAGATCGACTCCGTCGCCGCTCCGCCCTCCACCCCCGCTGCCCCGGCCGCGCCGACCCCTTCATCCAACGCGCCCGGTGGCACACCCAACAGCCAGGTGCCGCCGGTGACCGCCGGTATTCCCAACGCCGGGCAGAGCAAGGCCGCGCCCCCGGCGCAGCGTGCGCCGGGAGCGTCCAAGGTCGGCGGAGCGCCCCCCGTCGGTGCGGGAGGGCGGCCCCAGGTCGGCGGCGCACCACCGGCCCGGTATGCCGAGGCCGGTCGCTCCGGTCCCATGAGCGGTGGCCCCGGATCGCCCGGCGGCAGTCAGGCCGGCCGAGCGGGTGCCACGGGACCCATGGGCGGAGGCGCCGGATCGCAGGGAGCAGCGCGTGCCGGTACTCCCGGTGGCGCTCCCCAGTCCCCGATGGCCGGACGAGCGGGTACGGCCGCCGGACAGCAGATGGCCGGCAGGCCGGGCTCCGGGTCTCCCGCAGCAGGGTCTCGGGCGGGCCGTGCGGACGGCATCGTCGGGGGTACGCCCCAGCGAGCCGCCGGCGGTTCCACGGCGCCGCGTGCCCCGAGAGGAACGGTCATCGGTGCGGATGGTCCGGCGTCCAACCGGGCCTCCGCCGCAAGGCCGGGCCAGTCCGGAGTCATCGGTACGGGCCCTGCGCGCAATGCCCCCGCTGGGCGCGGTATCCCCAGCGCCAACGGCATCGTGGGTACGCCACGCAGCGGTGGCACCGGGCCCCGCTCGGCCAACGGGGGCTTCACCGCCGGTGGTGCCGGGCTCACCGGTGGCCGTCCCGGTCGTCAGCACTCCCCTGAAGAGGAGCGGGACCAGCCCGGTTCGACCCGTCCGGACTATCTGACGGAAGACGAAGAGACATGGGCGGTTCGGCGGCGTGTTGTCCCTCCAGTGATCGATTAGGCACAGCGGAAGGTTCGGAAGCCAGAATGACGGCAGGAATGAGCCGGGTCCGGAAGCGTGGAGAGTCGTACGCCGTGAGGCGAGGACTGCTCTGTGCGATGGCGGTGGCCGGAGCTTGGACCGTGGGAGTCGTCGGGACCGCTCCAGTGGCGGTCGCGGCAGAGGATGTGCGGTCCAAGCAGTGGTACCTGGATGCCATGGACGCCGAGAAGATCTGGAAGACCACTGCCGGAGAGGGCATCAAGGTCGCTGTCATCGACTCCGGGGTCAACTCGTCCACTCCGTCGCTCAAAGGCCAAGTTCTCAAGGGTCTGGATGCCACAGGAGTGAAGGGCGATGAAACCGACGACTATGACGGGCATGGGACGACCATGGCCGAATTGATCGCTGGTACAGGCAGCGGAGGCGGGTTGCAGGGGTTGGCTCCTAAGGTGAAGATCATTCCCTACCGTGTCGCCTTGGATGATTTCCAGCGAGAGAACAAGTCCGACCCTTGGGATACATCAGTAGCCATTCGGGCAGCAGCAGACAGCGACGCACAGATCATCAGCATGTCGATCGGCAGCGAATTCTTTGAATCCAAGGAAGAACTTGCTGTCAAGTACGCACAGAGCAAGGGTAAGTTGCTTTTTGCGGCTGCTGGCAATACCGGGAACAAGGACAACAAGCCTGGATATCCAGCCAGGTACCCCGAAGTCGTGGGTGTCGCTGCATCATCTCCCGAGGGACGGACAGCCGACTACTCTCAGCACGGAGAATTCGTCGATTTGGCATCCCCCGGCAATGACATTCCTGCCTGGTGTGACGCCACCTTCAAGAGCTACTGCGACGGCGACGGCGGCACCAGTGCCGCCACCGCCATCGCCTCCGCCTCCGCCGCCCTCATCTGGTCCGCCAACCCCGACTGGACCGCCAACCAGGTCCTCCGCGTCATGTTCGAGAGCGCGGGCAAGGGCAAGGACGGCAAGGGGAAGGGGCTCAGCAACTACTACGGCCACGGCGTTGTCCGGCCGGGGGCACACATCAACCGGGGGCTCGGGAAGCCGGGTGACCCCGACATCAGTCCGTTGACCAACAAGCGGACCGGCGGGGCCGGTGCGTCGGCGGCTCCTTCCGCATCAGGCGCGTCACAACCGGGCGAGGGCGCGGACGGCACCGCTCCCGCCGTGGCAGGCTCCGGCGACACGCCGGAGCAGGAGAAGGCGGGGAGGACGGAGAGCGCCGCCAAGTCCGAGGACGAGAGCAGCCAGTTGGGCCTGATCCTCGGTGGTGCCGCGATCGTGGTCGTCCTCGCCGGAGGCGGCCTCCTCGTGGCCCGCAAGCGCCGCGCCGCCTGAGCCCGAGGGCACGGTGTTCCGCCGCCGGGGCAGGCGGCGGAACACGGTGGCGTGACCCGCCCATGAACCAGCACCATTCACCCGATCGAGTAGAAGCGAACGCAGCGAAGGGAAGACTCATCCATGTCGGATGTACAGAAGCTCGGTGATGAGGGCCTCAAGAGTCTCCAGGACGAGATCACCAAGAACTTCGAGGGCGTCAAGGCCCAGCTCCAGAGGCTCCACGGTGTCATCGACGACCTTGAGGGCAAGTGGAAGGGCATCGGCCACGGTGCCTTCGACTCGAAGCAGGCCGAGATCAACGAGGGCATGGTGCGCATCGCCAAGATGCTGCTCCACTTCCAGGAGGCGATCCAGGTCACCCGTACCACCGCCGGCAACACCGAAGAGGACGTTCGCGCGGCGCTGCAGGGCGTCGACGTCACCGCCGGGTTCAGCGGCGACGCGGGCGCGACCAGGGCCGCCACCTCGAACATCAGCGGCTACTGAGCCCGGCCCCCCGCATCACCGGCGACACACACCACCCACACACAGCATTCGGAGGACCCATGGCGAACAACGGCGGCGCGGACATGATCGTCACCTATACGGCGCTGCAGCAGGCTGCCGCGACCATCGACAAGCAGGCCGGGGAGCTGGACCGGAGCCTGGAGGCCATCCAGGGCAAGCTCCGCAGCATCTCCAGCACCTTCGAGGGTGAGGCCGCCACGGCCGCTGAGGCCTACCACAAGCAGTGGGACAAGGAGACGCGGATGATCCACACCGCGCTCCAGGGCATCGCCCGCGCCGTACGCGACGCGGCCCCCGCGTACCAGGCCGGTGACCGGAAGGCCGCGGGCTACTTCTAGGAGCCCGCCGCGCGCGGGAATCCGTACCGGCACCGGTGTGGGCATGCGCGGGAGATGCCCACTCCGCGGACCGTGGCCCGGCCCCCTCACCCGAGGGGACCGGGCCACAGCGCTTCCCCGACCCCGAGCGCAGGAGAGCCGGCCCGGCACGGCACCGGCACGGCCCGCCCGGCACGGAGACGCCCGGGCCGTCGAAGCGACCCGGGCGCACTCCCACCCGTACCCCGGCGGGCACCAACCCCGCCCGAGGCCCCACACACCTCACATGTGCTCGTCCGCGGGCATGAGACCCGTCTGCACCAGCGGGTTCCCGCGCTGGCGCGACACGAAGACCCCCCGGCCCGCGGGCATCGGCCGCATCCGCGCACCGCCCAGCACATCGCCCTCCTGCGGATCGCCGGAGAGCAGCACACCCTGCGCGCCGAGCTCCATCATCCGCTGCATGAACGACTCGTACGCGGCCCGGCTCGCCCCCGCCCCGCTGCGGGCGATGATGAAGCGGACGCCCACGTCGCGCGCGAAGGGCAGCAGCTCCGTGAGCTTCGCCAGCGGGTTGCCGCTCGATGTGGACACCAGGTCGTAGTCGTCGACGACCACGAAGACCGAGGGCCCCCGCCACCAGCTGCGCTCCCGCAACTGCTGGGCCGTGACATCCGCCGACGGGGTGCGGCGCTGCATCAGATCGGCCAGCGCGTCCACATGGTGCTCCATGTTGTTGGACATGGGGACGTACTCCGCCAGATGCGTCGGCGGGGTGACGTCCAGCAGCGCCCGCCGGTTGTCGATGACGAAGAACTTGCAGGAGTCACCGTCGTACCGCTCGCACAACTGCTTGATCAGCAGCCGCAGCAGATTCGACTTGCCGGACTCGCTCTCGCCGAAGACCAGGAAGAACGGGTCGCGGTCGAAGTTGACGAAGACGGGCTCCAGATTGTTCTCGTCGATCGCGAAGGCGACCCCGCGGCCCGGGTCGGCCGACCCGGCCGGGAGGTTCCCCGCCGGCAGCTCGCGCGGCAGCAGACGCACCTTCGGGGCGCCCGGTGCCGTCCAGTGCCGGGTGACCTCCTGGCTCATCGCCGTCGTCGCCTCCGACAGATCACTGGACGAGCTGATGCCGTCGATACGCGGCACCGCCGCCATGAAGTGCAGCTTCTCCGGGGTCAGACCGCGCCCCGGCACTCCGGTCGGCACATTGACGGCGGCCTTCCGGTCCAGTTCCGAGTCCATGGTGTCACCGAGCCGCAGTTCCAGCCGGTTCATCAGATGGTCCTTGAGGTTGGCGCGCACCTCCATCGAACGGGACGCCGTGAGGACCAGATGGATGCCGTAGCCGAGACCGCGCGCCGCGATCTCCAGGACGGCCGGCTCCAGGCCCTCGTACTCGGTGCGGAAGTTGCCCCAGCCGTCGATGAGCAGAAAGACATCGCCCCACGGCTGCTCGGTCGTCGAGATCTCACCGCGCGCCCGCATCCTGCGGAAGGTGGCGATGGAGTCGATGCCCGAGCCGCGGAAGTACTCCTCGCGGCGGGACATGATCCCGTACACCTCCGCGACGGTGCGCCGCACGCGCTCGGGGTCGAGCCGTGACGCGACCCCGCCGACATGCGGCAGACCGGTCGTCGACGACAGACCGCCGCCACCGAAGTCGAGTCCGTAGAACTGGACCTCCTGCGGAGTGTGCGTGAGCGCGAACCCGGCGACCAGGGTGCGCAGCAGCGTCGACTTCCCGGACTGCGGGCCGCCGACGATCTGCATATGTCCGGCCGCGCCGGAGAAGTCCCGGTAGAGGGGGTCGCGGCGCTGCTCGAAGGGCTTGTCCACCACGCCGAGGGGTACGACCAGCCGGCCGGCGCCCTCGTACCCGGGCACGGTCAGTCCGCGGCCCGGCACACTCGCCAGACCCGGCAGCAGCTCGTCCAGCGGCGGCGGGTTGTCCAGCGGCGGCAGCCACACCCGGTGGGCCTCGGCGCCCCGGCCCTCCAGGCGGCGCACGATCACATCCAGTACGGAGTCGGCGAGCGCGTCGTCCTCGGCGGCCCGCGCCTCCGGTACGGCGGTCGCGGCATCGGGCGCGGCGTACCGCACCGGCACCGGGGCCGCGGTGAACGGAACGGGCCTGCGGTCCACCGGAAGCCGCCCGCCGGGGACCGCCGCGCGGGCGGCGCCCGCCCGGTAGACCCCGGACACATAGGCGGCCTTGAACCGCACCATCTCGTCCGTGCCGAACTTCAGATACCCGGAGCCGGGGACGTTCGGCAGGGAGTACGCGTCCGGCACACCGAGCGCGGCGCGCGACTCGGCCGCCGAGAAGGTCCGCAGGCCCACCCGGTACGACAGATACGTCTCCAGGCCGCGGAGGCGGCCCTCCTCCAGCCGCTGCGAGGCCAGCAGCAGATGCACCCCGAGCGACCGGCCGATCCGGCCGATCTGGACGAACATCTCGATGAAGTCGGGCATCGCCGTCAGCAGCTCGCTGAACTCGTCGATGACCAGCACCAGCGAGGGAATGGGCTGGAGCGCGGCGCCCGCGGCGCGCGCCTTCTCGTAGTCGTGGATGTTGGAGTAGTTGCCCGCGTCGCGGAGCATCTCCTGCCGGCGGTTCAGCTCACCGCGGATGGAGTCGCCCATGCGGTCCACCAGCGTCAGATCGTCCGCGAGGTTGGTGATCACCGCCGCGACATGCGGCATCTGCGACATGCCGGCGAAGGTGGCGCCGCCCTTGAAGTCCGCGAGAACGAAGTTGAGCGTCTCCGAGGAGTGGGTGACCGCCAGACCCAGGACCAGCGTCCGCAGCAGCTCCGACTTCCCGGAGCCGGTGGCGCCGACGCAGAGTCCGTGCGGACCCATGCCCTCCTGCGCGGCCTCCTTGAGGTCCAGCATCACCGGGGTGCCGTCCTCGCCGACCCCGATCGGCACCCGCAGCCGCTCGGACTGCGAACGGGGCCGCCAGGTGCGGCTCACATCCACGGAGGCCGCGTCGCCCAGATTCAGCAGATCGGTGAAGTCCAGATTGGCCAGCAGCGGCTGGTCGTCGTCGCCGCCGGTGCCCACCCGCAGCGGGGCGAGCTGGCGGGCGAGCGCCTCGGCGGCCTCGGGGCTCAGCAGATCCGGCACCCCGTCGTAGACCAGCCCGTGCCCCGACTCCAGCTGGAGCGCGCCGGGCCGGACGCTGATGGAGAGACCGCCGCGCGCACCGGAGACCTCGCCGGTGACGATCTCGATGACCGTCACCCCCTGGAGCCCCTCGGCCGCCGCCAGCGCGGAGACCGGCGGTACGGACTGACCGTCGAGGACCACCACCACATGCGGCTGGTCCAGCAGCGGATGCCCGGCGCCCTGGAACCGGGGGCGGCCCTCCAGGTGCGCCGCGAGCATCTCCTCCAGGTCGCGCGCGTCGGTGGTGATCAGCCGCCTGCTGCCGGCGCCGTCACCGGCGCCCGCGGCCTGCACGTGCGGCAGCCACTTCGCCCACTCCCAGTGCTCCACCGCCTCCCGTCCGGCGGCGACGGCGACGACGAGATCCTCGGGGGAGTGCAGCGAGGCGAGCGAGCCGATCATCGTCCGGGCGGTGCCGCGCACCGCGTCGGCGTCCCCGCTGACGGTCAGATGGTAGAAAGCCCGGAGCGATACGGCCATGGGCAGCCCGTCGAGCGTGGAGTGCGCCGTGAGGAACTGCCGCATGGCACCCGCCGTCAGTGGCTCCAGCTCGTCCACCGGCGCGGTCTCCGGCGCGACCAGCGGGGTGGCGAGCGGCTGGGTGCCCAGACCCACGCGCACCTGCCCGAAGTCGGCATCGCCGATCCGCCGTTCCCAGACCCGGCTGCCCTCGGCGACCAGCGCCCACAACTGCTCGGGCGACGGGTGGAGGTAGTACTGCTCGTCGCGCTGGAGCCGGGCGGTCCGCAGCACCCCCCGCCGGGTCTGCGTCAGATACTTCAGATAGTCGCGGCGCAGATCGGCGAGTTCCCCCTGCGTGCCACGCCGGTAGCGGACCAGCATCGCGATGGCCATGGCGATCGTCGACGCAATCATGACCATGCCCATGATCCGCATGATCGGATTCGGCGTGATGAAGAAGAAGACCACCGAACCGCCCATGCCCAGCATGGGCAGCAACTGCATGAGCGCGCCCTCCTGCTGGCCTCTCGGCAACTCGGGCGGGGGTTGCAGCTGCACGTGCTCGCCGGGTACCTCGGAAGGCAGGACCCGTGGTGGGCGCTTGACGACGATCTGACTCACCAGCTCACCAATTCCCTTGCCGGACGGAAATGTTCCTATCGGCGCCCCCGTGGCGACGGGCTCCGTCCGCGGGGACGGATTCTACTTTCGGCGGGGGCGGGAGGTGGGCGGTAGGGTGGCGCGATGTGTTTGCGCACCCACTGAACTTCCGCAAAAATCGGGAATTTCGGAGAGCGGTGCGGGACCGTGGGTGAATACTCCGCAGCCGCGCCGAACCTGTCGGCCGGTCGGTCCGCCGAACCTGTCGGCCGGTCCGCCATGTCCGCCCGGGCCGCCGCGTACACACACCGCGAGCACACCGAACGGACACCGAATCACCGCACGACGACGACGTACCGCACCGCACCGCACGACGACGTACCGCACCGCACCACACCACATGACGGCACCACCACACAGGCAGAACGAATCACCGCCCGATGTTTCACCGCGTTTCACCGCGTTTCACCGCGTTTCACCGCGTTTCACCGCGTTTCACCGCGTTTCACCGCGTTTCACCGCGTTTCACCGCGTTTCACCGCGTTTCAC
>NZ_JBEOYB010000073.1:0-12613 GCF_040296845.1 Streptomyces sp. NPDC001985 | reverse complement strand
CACTGCGTCTCACCGTGATTCGCCGTGTTTCATCGCGGTTCACATGATTCACAGGATTCACCGCACAGAGCACACGAAGTTCACGAGGGGATGCAGCAGGTGAGTATGACGGCCCCAGCGGCGGCCACCGGAGCGGGTCACCCCGGCCAGGCCACCCCGTCCAGCAACGGAACCGGCTTCTGCCGCGTCACCGTCGTCGCCCCCGACGGCCGTGTCGACGTGGCACTGCCCGAAGACATCGCCGTCGCCGACCTCTACCCGGAGATCCTCCGCCTCTCCGGCCAGAGCCCCACCCCCGGCGCCCCCGTCGGCTACCACCTGGTGCGCCGCGACGGCACCGTCCTCGACGGCGCCCGCTCCCTCGGAGCCCAGCGCATCCTCGACGGCGAGCTGCTCTCGCTGCGCCCCTTCGCCGAATCCCTCCCCCCGGCGGTCTTCGACGACGTCACCGACGCCGTCGCCACCGCCGTCGCCCGCGACCGCACGCTGTGGAGCGACGCCCTCATGCGCGGCGCCGGGCTCTTCGGCGGCTCCGTGCTGCTCCTGCTGCTCGCCTTCGTGCTGTGGTCCTCCGCACCCGGCCACGACATGCACGGCCTCCAGGGCATCCTGGCCGCCGTCGCGGGCGTGCTGCTGCTCGCCCTGGCCTGCGTCCGCGCCCGGGTGTACGACGACCGGGCCTCGGCCGTCGCCCTGGGCCTCGGCGCCATGGCCAACGCCGCCGTCGCCGGATCGGGACTGCTGCCGCCCGCCGACGGCCAGGGCATCGGCCGGCTCCACTTCCTGCTCGCCTGCGCCGCCGTACTGGTCGTCGCCGTGATCCTCACCATCGTCGCCCCCGGCGGCGACGGCCCCTTCGTCGCCTTCGTCCTCGCCTCCGCCACCGGTCTGCTGGTGACCTTCCTCGCGATCGTCCACCGGCTGGAGCCGACCGAGACCGCCGCCGTGTGCGCCCCGCTCGCCGTCGGCACCCTCGCCTTCCTGCCCGGCCTCTCCACCCGCTTCGCCCGCCTCCCCATCGGCTTCGACCCTCCCCGCACCGCCATCGGCGGCTACGGCGACGAGCCCGAGCCCCAGGGCGCGGTCGACGCCGAGCGCATCGCCGCCCAGGCCCGGCGCGGCCATGAGCTGCTCGTCGGCCTGGTCGGCGGCTGCGCGCTGGTGGCCGTGGGCGCCGCCGCCGTGCTCGGCTTCTCCGCCGATGTGTGGGGACAGCTCCTCGCCCTCGCCACCGGTGTCGCCATGCTCATGCGGGCCCACCTCTTCCGCTACACCGCACAGGTCGGCTGCGCCCTCGCCGCCGGTCTCGGAGCCCTGGCCCTGCTCGGTCTCGGGCTCTGCCTCAACCCCCCGCACACCCTGATGCGCGAGGCCCTGCGCGGCGACAGCTCCGGCCTCGACATCCGTACGATCTGGCTGGCCGCCGCCGTCGCGGCGGTCGCCGCCCTGATCACCGCCATCGGGCTGATCGTCCCGCGCACCGGCGTCACCCCCTTCTGGGGCCGCTTCCTGGAGATCGCCGAGACGTGCGTCCTGCTCACCCTGCTGCCCCTCGCCCTGGCGGTCTTCGACGTCTACCACGCCATCCGCGCCACCACCTCGTGAAACCCTCCCGGGCCCGGTACCGGGCCCGGGAGGGAGCCCGGGGAAGAGCCGAGGGCAGCGACTGGTACGCTGGGTGACGGCCGTTTGTGTACGCGTTCCCGGGTTCCCCTGGGGGCTGCGCTCATCGGACCTCCGCCTCCGAGTCACGAAAGCTCCCCTGAGACCAAGACCAGGGGCACTCGTCGGCGCACGAACACCACCAGAGGAGTACCGAGTGTCTCTCGACGCCGCTACCAAGAAGCAGATCATGACCGAGTTCGGCACCAAGGAGGGCGACACCGGCTCCCCCGAGGTCCAGGTCGCCATGCTCTCGCGCCGCATCTCGGACCTGACCGAGCACCTCAAGACCCACAAGCACGACCACCACTCCCGCCGTGGTCTGCTGATCCTGGTCGGCCAGCGCCGCCGTCTGCTGCAGTACCTGGCCAAGAAGGACATCCAGCGCTTCCGTGCGCTCGTCGACCGCCTCGGCATCCGCCGCGGTGCGGCCGGCGGCGCCAAGTAAGACGCCGTGGAGGGAGCGGTTCCCACTGAGAGGGAGCCGCTCCCTTTTGCTGTACACGCCGTACGGGCCGTCCACGGCGTCCACGCCGTGAACCCGGCGGCCCGGGGCCGTGCGCAACCGGCGGCCCGGGCCCGTACCGCACCCCAGCGGTACGGAAAGTGCCCGGCCCGGCCCACTCGGTCACCTCCGCGTGACCCGCTGTGCGTGCGCGACGCACCGGACGGCAATTAGTCTGGACACGCACAGAGCATCACCGAACGACACAACGCACCACTGAAGACGCACCACTGAAGAGCGAGAAGCCGACTCGCCGCCGCCGGTCCTCGGTAGTGGCTCCCGGAGTCGAGTCCGACCCCGGGTGCTTCGATCGAAGACCGGCCCAGTACGAGAGCTTCTCCGCAGGTCCTCCCGCCACACGGGCGAGGGGACGAAAGACGCAAAGTAACGGAGAAAACGCTAGTGGAGAACGAGACCCACTACGCCGAGGCCGTCATTGACAACGGCACCTTCGGCACCCGCACCATCCGCTTCGAGACGGGCCGCCTGGCCAAGCAGGCCGCCGGCTCCGCCGTGGCGTACCTGGACGACGACACCATGGTGCTGTCGGCCACCACCGCTTCGAAGAAGCCCAAGGACCAGCTCGACTTCTTCCCCCTCACGGTGGACGTCGAGGAGCGGCAGTACGCGGCCGGCAAGATCCCCGGCTCCTTCTTCCGCCGCGAGGGCCGTCCCTCCGAGGACGCGATCCTCACCTGCCGTCTGATCGACCGGCCGCTGCGCCCCTCCTTCAAGAAGGGCCTGCGCAACGAGATCCAGATCGTTGAGACGATCATGGCGCTCAACCCCGACCACCTGTACGACGTGGTCGCGATCAACGCCGCCTCCTGCTCCACGCAGCTCGCGGGCCTGCCCTTCTCGGGTCCCATCGGCGGCACCCGGGTCGCGCTGATCAAGGGCCAGTGGGTCGGCTTCCCGACCCACACCGAGCTGGAGGACGCCGTCTTCGACATGGTCGTCGCCGGCCGTGTCCTGGACGACGGCGATGTCGCGATCATGATGGTCGAGGCCGAGGCCACCACGAAGACGATCCAGCTCGTCAAGGACGGCGCCGAGGCTCCCACCGAGGAGATCGTCGCCGCCGGCCTCGAGGCCGCGAAGCCCTTCATCAAGGCGCTCTGCAAGGCCCAGGCCGACCTCGCCGCCAAGGCCGCCAAGCCCGAGGGCGAGTTCCCGGTCTTCCTGGACTACCAGGACGACGTCTACGACGCGCTGGCATCGGCCGTCAAGGGCGAGCTGGCCCAGGCGCTCACCATCGCGGGCAAGCAGGACCGCGAGGCCGAGCTGGACCGCGTCAAGGAGCTGGCCGCCGAGAAGCTCCTCCCGGCCTTCGAGGGCCGCGAGAAGGAGATCTCCGCCGCCTACCGCTCGCTGACCAAGAACCTGGTGCGCGAGCGCGTCATCAAGGACAAGGTCCGCATCGACGGCCGCGGCGTCACGGACATCCGTACGCTCGCCGCCGAGGTCGAGGCCATCCCGCGCGTGCACGGCTCGGCGCTGTTCGAGCGTGGCGAGACCCAGATCCTGGGCGTCACCACCCTGAACATGCTCCGCATGGAGCAGCAGCTGGACACCCTCTCCCCGGTGACCCGCAAGCGCTACATGCACAACTACAACTTCCCGCCCTACTCCGTCGGTGAGACCGGCCGCGTCGGTTCGCCGAAGCGCCGCGAGATCGGCCACGGCGCGCTCGCCGAGCGCGCGATCGTGCCGGTGCTGCCGACGCGCGAGGAGTTCCCGTACGCGATCCGTCAGGTCTCCGAGGCCCTCGGCTCCAACGGCTCCACCTCCATGGGCTCGGTCTGCGCCTCCACCATGTCGCTGCTGAACGCCGGTGTGCCGCTGAAGGCCCCCGTCGCCGGTATCGCCATGGGCCTGATCTCCCAGGAGATCGACGGCAAGACGCACTACGTCGCCCTCACCGACATCCTCGGTGCGGAGGACGCCTTCGGCGACATGGACTTCAAGGTCGCCGGCACCAAGGAGTTCGTCACCGCCCTCCAGCTCGACACCAAGCTGGACGGCATCCCGGCCTCCGTCCTGGCCGCCGCCCTCAAGCAGGCCCGTGACGCCCGCCTCCACATCCTCGACGTGATGATGGAAGCGATCGACACCCCGGACGAGATGTCCCCCAACGCCCCGCGGATCATCACCGTCAAGATCCCCGTGGACAAGATCGGCGAGGTCATCGGCCCCAAGGGCAAGATGATCAACCAGATCCAGGAGGACACCGGCGCCGAGATCACGATCGAGGACGACGGCACCATCTACATCGGTGCCGCCGACGGCCCGGCCGCCGAGGCCGCCCGCGCCACGATCAACGGCATCGCCAACCCGACCATGCCGGAGGTCGGCGAGCGCTACCTGGGCACGGTCGTCAAGACCACCACCTTCGGTGCGTTCGTCTCCCTGCTCCCGGGCAAGGACGGCCTGCTGCACATCTCGCAGATCCGCAAGCTCGCCGGTGGCAAGCGCGTGGAGAACGTCGAGGACGTGCTCGCGGTCGGCTCCAAGGTCCAGGTCGAGATCGCCGAGATCGACTCCCGCGGCAAGCTCTCCCTGATCCCCGTGATCGAGGGCGAAGCCTCCGCCGACGAGAAGGACGACGCTGCCAAGTGACGTCGCGCAGTCCCCGTGCGACGGCCCGTGCCTCTTCCCAGGCACGGGCCGTCGCCCGTACCCAAACCCTTCTCCAGGGCGAGAACGGCATCGGCACGGTCCGCCGCACCACCCTCCCCGGTGGGCTGCGCGTCGTCACCGAGACCCTGCCGTCCGTGCGCTCCGCCACCTTCGGCATCTGGGCCCATGTCGGCTCCCGTGACGAGACGCCGTCCCTGAACGGCGCCACGCACTATCTGGAGCACCTCCTCTTCAAGGGCACCGCGCGCCGGTCCGCCCTCGACATCTCCTCCGCGATCGACGCGGTCGGCGGCGAGATGAACGCCTTCACGGCGAAGGAGTACACCTGCTACTACGCCCGGGTGCTCGACACGGATCTGCCGCTCGCCATCGATGTGGTCTGCGACATGCTCACCGGCTCCCTGATCCTCCAGGAGGACGTGGACGCCGAGCGCGGGGTGATCCTCGAAGAGATCGCCATGACCGAGGACGACCCGGGCGACTGTGTGCACGACCTGTTCGCGCACACCATGTTCGGCGACACCCCCCTCGGCCGCCCCGTCCTCGGCACCGTCGACACGGTCAACGCGCTCACCGCCGAACGCGTCCGCCGCTTCTACCAGAAGCACTACGACCCCACCCATCTGGTGGTGGCCGCCGCGGGCAATGTCGACCACGCCACCGTGGTGCGCCAGGTCCGCCGCGCCTTCGAGAAGGCCGGCGCCCTCACCCGTACGGACGCGGTCCCGCTCGCCCCCCGCGACGGCCGCCGGGCCGTGCGCACCGCCGGCCGGGTCGAGCTCCAGAACCGCAGGACCGAGCAGGCGCACGTCGTCCTCGGCATGCCCGGCCTGGCCCGCACCGACGAGCGCCGCTGGGCCCTCGGCGTGCTGAACGCCGCACTCGGCGGAGGCATGTCCTCCCGCCTCTTCCAGGAGGTGCGGGAGAAGCGCGGTCTGGCCTACAGCGTCTACTCGTACACCTCGGGCTTCGCCGACTGCGGGCTCTTCGGCGTGTACGCGGGCTGCCGCCCCAGCCAGGTCCACGACGTCCTCAAGATCTGCCGCGACGAACTCGACCGGGTCGCGTCGCACGGTCTCGACGACGACGAGATCGGCCGCGCCATCGGCCAGCTCTCCGGCTCCACCGTCCTCGGCCTGGAGGACACCGGCGCGCTGATGAACCGTATCGGCAAGAGCGAACTCTGCTGGGGAGAGCAGATGTCCGTGGACGACATGCTCGCGAACATCGCGGCCGTCACCCCCGACGACGTACGCGCGGTCGCGGCCGATGTCCTCGGCCACCGCCCCTCGCTCGCGGTGATCGGCCCGCTCAAGGACCGCCAGGCCGACCGGCTCCACGAGACGGTCTCCTAGGGAGTTCTCTCTCGGATCGGGCCGGATCGGCCAGGCGCGGCGCCAGGGCTCGCGAGCCCGGCAGGATCCGAGAGAGACGACCCGGCCTCCCACCCCGCCCGAACCCCGGCAAAGCGAAGGAAAGAGACGGATGAGCAAGGTGCGTGTGGCGGTCATCGGCGCCAAGGGCCGGATCGGCTCGGAAGCGGTACGGGCCGTGGAGGCCGCCGATGACCTGGAACTGGTCGCCGCCCTCGGCCGGGGCGACTCCCTGGACACCCTGGCCGGCGCCGGGGCCCAGGTCGCGGTCGAGCTGACCACCCCCGACGCGGTGATGGGCAACCTCGACCACTGCGTACGCCACGGCATCCACGCCGTCGTCGGCACCACCGGCTGGACCGACGACCGTCTCGCGCACCTCACCGCCGCTCTCGCCGGGTCCCCGGGGACCGGGGTGCTCATCGCCCCGAACTTCTCCATCGGCGCCGTCCTCACCATGGTCTTCGCCCAGCGGGCGGCCCGCTGGTTCGAATCCGCCGAGGTCGTGGAGTTGCACCACCCCCACAAGGCCGACGCCCCCAGCGGCACCGCCACCCGCACCGCCCAGCTGATCGCCGCCGCCCGCGCCGAGGCCGGCCTCGGCGCGCAGCCCGACGCGACGGCCACCGCGCTGGACGGCGCCCGGGGCGCCGATGTCGACGGAGTGCCCGTGCACTCGGTACGGCTCCGGGGGCTCCTGGCCCACCAGGAGGTCCTGCTCGGCGGTGAGGGCGAGACACTGACCATCCGGCACGACTCGCTGCACCACAGCAGCTTCATGCCGGGCATCCTGCTCGGTGTCCGCCGAGTCGGGAACACCCCGGGCCTCACCCTCGGCCTGGAACACTTCCTCGATCTGGGCTGATCCCATGCGCGCGAAAATCGTCTACATGATCACGGCAGCCGTCCTGGTCGTCTACTTCGTCCTGGTCGGCAGCCGCGGTGTGATGCTCATCCAGCAGGGCACACTGCTCACCGTCACCTTCGGCCTCGCGGTGCTGATCCTGCCGGTGATCGGTGTCTGGTTCCTCTGGAAGAACACCCAGTTCGTCACCCGGGCCAACCGGCTCGCGGCCGAACTGGACGCCGAGGGCGGACTCCCCGTCGACGAACTGGCCCGCACGCCGTCCGGCCGGATCGACCGCGACGCCGCCGACGCGGTCTTCGCCCGCCGGCGCGCGGAGACCGAGGACTCCCCGGACGACTGGCGCTGCTGGTTCCGTCTCGCCGTCGCCTACCACGACGCCCGGGACACCCCGAGGGCCCGCAGGGCCATGCAGCGGGCCATCGCCCTCCACGCGGCTCCGGAGCGCGCCCCCCGCTGACCGCGGGGTCCGCCTCCCGGCCGGGAGGCGGATCTCAGGACGGGCGGTACTCCGCGCCCCACGCCTCCACCGTGTCCGCCGCCCGGTCGAAGGCCTCCACCCGCGACAGGAAGTCCGCGTTGTGGTCGGTGAGCAGCGGCATCGGCTCGCTCTGTCCCTGGCGTACGAGAACGAGCGCCTGGCCCTGGACGGTGCGCGGCAGCCCGAGCCAGCGAACCGGCTGCTGAACGGTCCGTACCGCGGTCGTCTTGGCCCAGGGCACGGTGGTCGTGGTCAGGAGCCCCACCCTCCGCACACCGTGGCGGCTCACCCACACCCCCACCCGCAGCAGCCGCAGCGCCGCGGTGATCAGCGCGAGGCCGACGGCCGCGCAGACCAGGGCGCCGGAGGCCGCCCCGGCGAACGCGATGATCATCATCGCGAGCAGGACGAACGAGGCGAGCAGCAGGGCGAGGGCCGAAACCCCCACCCGCCAGGGCCCCGGACGGTACGGACGCCGCCACTGGTCGTGGTCGTCGAAAGGCAGCGCGATGTCGTCCGCCGCCGCGTCAAACGCACGGTCGGCCGTCAGAAAGGGCAGGGGCACGACTGATCCTCACTCACCAGCACACTCGATCGGGGGCTGTGACGGGTGAGGCTACCGAGGCGATCTCCGGCCGACCACCCCCGGGGGGCCGTACGAGTTCAGCGGCGCTCGGTCGCCTCGGACTGCTGGGTGTTGCCCGGGGTCTGCCCCGACTCCAGCGCGGGGAGCCCGAAGAGCAGTGAGCCGGCCAGCCCGGCGGCCAGGGTCAGACCTATCAGCGCACGGCCCACGAGCTGCGCGGCGCCGGGCCGCTGACGCGGCGGGGGAGTGACATTGCTGCGGAAGCTCTCGCTCTCGGCCACAAAGGAGAACGGGACGGCCTCTCGCCGGCGGAACATCAGGTTCACGCTCCTTGATACGGGGATGGTGCCCGGGTCGTTTCCCGGGCCGGGTGGTGCGGCCGCGTCTGGCGCGGCCTCTACTCGTACAGACGCGCGGGACGCCGATTCGGTGCCCGATTTCACCGAATCGGCGCAAGCGGGTGGCGCGGGGGAGGCCGGGACCGGGTGGACTAGAGTGGACGCCGCCCGGCACACCCCCTGGAAGGACCCTCGGTGACCGACACCCCCGACGAGACCGCGACTCCCCGATTCCGCGGTGATGTCACCGTGGAACTGGTGAAGCACACCGCGGCGGACACCGATGTGCTGTGGGCCGCTCGTGTCTCCACGGCCGGTGAGCAGTCGCTGGAGGAGCTCCAGAAGGACCCGGAGCGCTCGAAGGGCCTCATCAACTACCTGATGCGGGACCGCCACGGCAGCCCCTTCGAGCACAACTCGATGACCTT
This sequence comes from Streptomyces sp. NPDC001985, assembly GCF_040296845.1. NCBI lineage: Bacteria > Bacillati > Actinomycetota > Actinomycetes > Kitasatosporales > Streptomycetaceae > Streptomyces > Streptomyces sp. NPDC001985. Next base: position 3,735 of record NZ_JBEOYB010000073.1, on the reverse strand, counting down.
CTTCATCAGCGCCCCGATCTTCGTCTTCCGCGAGTTCATGCGGCACCGCGTGGGCTGGTCGTACAACGAGGAGTCGGGCCGCTACCGGGAGCTGGAGCCGGTCTTCTACGTTCCCGCCCAGGACCGCAAGCTGGTCCAGGAGGGCCGCCCCGGGAAGTACGTCTTCGTCGACGGCAGCCCGGAGCAGCACAAGGTCGTCGGGGAGGCCATGGAGGACTCCTACCGGCGCGCCTACGAGACCTACCAGGAGATGCTGGCCGCCGGCATCGCCCGCGAGGTGGCCCGCGCGGTCCTTCCCGTGGGGCTCTTCTCCTCGATGTACGCCACCTGCAACGCCCGCTCGCTGATGCACTTCCTCGGGCTGCGGACCCAGCACGAACAGGCCAGGGTGCCGTCCTTCCCCCAGCGGGAGATCGAGATGGTCGGCGAGCGGATGGAGGAGCACTGGGCCCGTCTCATGCCGCTCACCCATGGCGCCTTCAACGCGAATGGCCGTATCGCCCCCTGACCGGAATCAGCTCTCTGACCTGTGCGGCAGCCCCTCACCGGTACAGAGAAGAGAACATGCGTGCGGATTTCGCCGGTGAAGTGTCCGCATTGCGGTATTTCATGAAGTTCATCTAGGCTGATCAAACGGACCCGGCACTGCCTGACCCCCCGAGCAGGCAGTGCCGGGCTCCTCACAGCCACGATGTACGTCACGCCCTCCAGGGGACACAGCGTGCTGAGCAACGAGTAGCGTGTTACCCATGGCTCCGATCTCCACTCCGCAGACCCCATTCGGGCGGGTCCTCACCGCCATGGTCACGCCCTTCACGGCGGACGGCGCACTCGACATCGACGGCGCACAGCGCCTGGCGGCCCACCTGGTGAACGCAGGCAACGACGGCCTGATCATCAGTGGCACCACCGGCGAGTCACCCACCACCAGCAACGCGGAGAAAGACCAGCTCGTACGGGCGGTACTGGAGGCGGTGGGAGACCGGGCCCATGTCGTGGCCGGCGTCGGCACCAACGACACCCGCCACAGCGTCGAACTGGCCGAGGCCGCCGCCCGCGCCGGCGCGCACGGCCTCCTCGCGGTCACGCCGTACTACAACAAGCCCCCCCAGGAGGGCCTGCTCCGGCACTTCACGGCCATCGCCGACGCCACCGAGCTGCCCGTGATGCTCTACGACATCCCCGGCCGCAGCGGCGTCCCGATCGACACCGAAACGATTGTGCGGCTCGCCGAGCACCCGAGGATCGTCGCCAACAAGGACGCCAAGGGCGACCTCGGCCGCGCCAGCTGGGCCATCGCCCGCAGCGGCCTCGCCTGGTACTCCGGCGACGACATGCTCAACCTTCCGCTGCTCTCCGTGGGCGCCGTCGGCTTCGTCTCCGTCGTCGGCCATGTCATCACCCCCGAGCTGCGCGCCCTGCTCGACGCCCATCTCAACGGCGACGTGCAGAAAGCCACCGAGATCCACCAGCGGCTGCTCCCCGTCTTCACCGGCATGTTCCGCACCCAGGGCGTCATCACCTCCAAGGCCGCCCTCAACCTCCAGGGCCTCCCGGCCGGCCCGCTCAGGCTCCCCCTCGTGGAGCTCTCCCCGGAGGAAACCGCACAGCTGAAGATCGACCTGGCGGCCGGCGGGGTACAGCTGTGACCACAGACTTCACAACTGAATACAAGAACAAATAAACACAAACACGGAAAACCGGCCGTCCGTGGCCGGGCACTGACAACAGCAAGTGCACGACAGTCACGTACGCCACGTGCCTCCGCGGCGCGTGGCGTACGTGGTGAAGGAGAGTCTTTTGAGTCATCCGCATCCAGAACTCGGCGCCCCGCCGAAGCTCGCCAAGGGCGGCCTCAGGGTCACCCCGCTCGGCGGCCTCGGTGAGATCGGCCGGAACATGACGGTCTTCGAATACGGAGGCCGGCTGCTCATCGTCGACTGCGGCGTCCTCTTCCCCGAGGACGAGCAGCCCGGGGTCGACCTGATCCTGCCGGACTTCACCACCCTCCGGGACCGTCTCGACGACATCGAGGGCATCGTCCTCACCCACGGCCACGAGGACCACATCGGCGGTGTCCCCTATCTGCTCCGGCTGAAGCAGGACATCCCGCTGATCGGCTCCAAGCTGACCCTCGCGCTGATCGAGGCGAAGCTCCAGGAGCACCGCATCCGCCCCTACACCCTCGAAGTCACCGAGGGGAACCGCGAGCGCATCGGCCCCTTCGACTGCGAGTTCATCGCGGTCAACCACTCCATCCCGGACGCGCTGGCCGTGGCCATCCGCACCCCCGCGGGCATGGTGGTCCACACCGGTGACTTCAAGATGGACCAGCTCCCGCTGGACAACCGCCTCACCGACCTCCACGCCTTCGCGCGGCTCAGCGAGGAGGGCATCGACCTCCTGCTGTCCGACTCGACCAACGCCGAGGTCCCGGGGTTCGTCCCGCCCGAGCGCGAGATCTCCAACGTTCTCCGCCAGGTCTTCGCGAACGCCCAGAAGCGCATCATCGTGGCGAGCTTCGCCAGCCATGTGCACCGCATCCAGCAGATCCTCGACGCCGCGCACGAGTACGGCCGGCGGGTCGCCTTCGTCGGCCGCTCGATGGTCCGCAACATGGGCATCGCGCGCGACCTGGGCTATCTGCGGGTCCCGGCCGGCCTCGTCGTCGACGTCAGATCGCTCGACGACCTGCCGGACCACGAGGTCGTCCTCGTCTGCACGGGCTCCCAGGGCGAGCCCATGGCGGCTCTCTCCCGCATGGCCAACCGCGACCACCAGATCCGTATCGTCCAGGGCGACACCGTCATCCTGGCCTCCTCCCTGATCCCGGGGAACGAGAACGCGGTGTACCGCGTGATCAACGGACTGACCCGCTGGGGCGCCAATGTGATCCACAAGGGCAACGCCAAGGTCCATGTCTCGGGCCACGCCTCGGCCGGCGAGCTGCTGTACTTCTACAACATCTGCAAGCCGAAGAACCTGATGCCGGTCCACGGCGAATGGCGCCATCTGCGCGCCAACGCCGAACTCGGCGCGCTGACGGGTGTCCCCAAGGACCACATCGTCATCGCGGAGGACGGCGTCGTGGTCGACCTGGTGGACGGCAAGGCCAGGATCGTCGGCAAGGTCCAGGCCGGATATGTGTATGTCGACGGCCTCTCGGTCGGCGATGTCACCGAGTCCTCCCTCAAGGACCGCCGCATCCTCGGCGACGAGGGCATCATCTCGGTCTTCGTCGTGGTCGACTCCACCACCGGCAAGGTCGTCGGCGGACCGCACCTCCAGGCCCGGGGCTCCGGCATCGACGATTCCGCCTTCGACGGGGTCATCCCGAGGATCGAGGAGGCCATCGCCAAGGCCGGCTCCGACGGTGTCGCCGAGCCGCACCAGCTACAGCAGTTGGTCCGCCGGACGGTGGGCAAGTGGGTCTCCGACACCTACCGCCGCCGGCCCATGATCCTCCCGGTCGTGGTCGAGGTCTGACGGTCTGACGTCGCACAACCCGGAGCGGGGCGCCTCGATTTGCATCGGGGCGCCCCGCTCCAGTAGGTTTACGGCTCCGCCCAGGGGGAACCCGACGCATTCAAGCGCTCGGACCAAGTGAACCCGAATGGGCGGGAAATTCCGACTCAGAACCTCTGATAAAGTCGGAGCAGCCGAAAGGCGAAAGGCCGGTCCAACTGGCCGCTGGATCTGAATCCAAGTCCGGAAACGGAATGGGAAAACGGTCTG
>NZ_JBEOYB010000072.1:0-37860 GCF_040296845.1 Streptomyces sp. NPDC001985 | reverse complement strand
CTCACCGGTGCCGACCACGGGCCCTTCCGCGGACACCGCGGCGAAGTAGTGGAACTCCCGCTCCGGGATGCGGTTCACGGCCGGTCACCGCCGTCCGCCAAGTCGCGGAGCAGAGTCTCCAGCGCCCGTTCGAACCGGAGCTGCCGCAGACCCTCCGCGAGTTCAGCGCGCCACCGGTCGGCATAGTCGGGATCGCTCTCCAGCCGGCGCAGCTCGGCAACGAGCCGGCGGTGCTCACGACCCCGCGGAGTCAGTGCCCACACCAGCCGGGGGAAGCAGACCCGTAACCAGACTTCTACGGCCCCGACCGCCAGGGCGAGCCGCTCACACACATAGTTCACGGCAACCGCCGGTGCGAGTGTTTCTCGTTGACCTCACGCACCCGTTCTCGCAGGGCTCGGAGTACGGAAGAGTCCCCCTCCTTCGCACACTGCGGCGGCTCTTCATTCGGCTTTCGCAAGGCTGGAGTATCGGACGGGTCGCGATCTTTTGGCACGTCGCCTCACTTGCCCATTGTTTGGCTAAGTGACGAAGAGCCTACGCAGAGGAACTCTGCCCGTCTGTGGCACTCCTGTCATCGTGTACGACGAAGTGCCCCACAGCGTCAACTACAGAGGTAGCCGGACCACGTCCGCCATCGTTCGCATCTCGTCAGTCAGGGTTCGGCGACCCTTGATGATCTTTCCGAGAATGTCGCGTGCGTACCGCTGGTTGGGCAGCCATTCCGGGCTGCCGCCCCTGATCTCTTCGAGTTTCTCGAACGCCTCGGGGAAGCGCCGAGTTCCCGCGTAGGCGTTTGCCACATCGAGCATGTGGCGATTGCGGTTGCTAGTCGTGACAGATCTGAGCAAGAGGGGAGGAACGCCCTCCGCGAGGCGCAGAACTGTATCCGGCCGGCCGGCCACGCTCGCGTTCTCGGCAGCCTTCAGTTTGACCGTGAGCGGGCCGAAGGACCGCAAATTCTCGTTCTCCGGGGTGTGCTCGCGGCCCAGCGCCACGGCTGCTGCACGGGCGAGCCTGAGCGCATCGGCGGCCTGCCCGGTTTGGCCGTTCCGTACGGCTGCCGCAGATACCCGGAGCAGCAGCAAACCCCAGGTGCTCAGTTCCGTGGGCGTCGCACGGGACACGCGGGGCTCGACCTCGTCCGCCCACTTCACGGCCAGGTCGTACGCCGTATCAAGCCGCCCCTGCCGAAGCCGAAGCCAGCACAGCGTATTGACCGTGGCTGCGCCTTCCAAGCGGTCCCCCGCATCGTTCAGAGCGCGGAGAAGTGCTGTCTCTGCCGCATCGAACTGCCGCGTGTGGACCATGGCACCGCCCGCAAGCTGCAACAGGCGCACACGGGTTGTGCGCCCGTCATCCCCCAATGCCTCGGCATCCCGAAGCATGGGGCCCAACACCTTTGAGAGCGCGCTGAATTCGTGAGCGGCATAGAGGGGAAGCGCCTCTACCGCCAGGCTCGTGCGCACGCCTTCAACGGTCGGCCGTTCATCGTCTGAACCTGGAGTGGCGGGGGGCTGTTCGAGTGCGGCGCGTACAGCCTCCCAGCGCTGCTCGGTGCCTTCCCCGGGGCCCTCTTCGGCCGCATCACCCGCCAAGCGCATGGTGGGCACCCGCAGCGCCGTTGCGAGCTTGCGCAGTGTCTCCATTCTGGCGGTCTCGCGCTCGCCCTGTTCGAGCTTCCGAATGATCGACAGTGACACCCCTGATGCGGCAGAAAGACCCCGCTGTGTGAGACCCCGACGCTTCCGAACTTCCTTAATGTGCTTGCCTGAGTCGCTCATATCACGAGAGTACGCCCGGAGTTGGCGTCCCGTCCGCCTCCATCCCCGTGGGTGAGACGGACGGGGCTCACTGCTTCAGGCAGCGGGGTTGAGGGACAGCACGGCGCGGGCCCATGCGTCCGGGGCCCCCTCGGCGGGTGTGCGGTCGACCAGGACCACGGCCCAACTCCGCGATGCTCGGGGCCGTTCCACGGCGGGCCCGTAACCGGCGCACGGCTCCGCGGCGGACCAGGACCCGGGCGGGCTGGTGCAGGTCGCGGTCGCGTCCCGCTCGGTCCGGTGGGCAGCGAGGATGGTGTGCTGGACGTCGGCTCGCCCGCTCATGCGGCTGCCCTCGGGGCGCCGGACCGGTCGCTCGTGGCGTACACCGAATCCGCCCAGCGGGGACAGGAGGACCGCGGCGGCGCCACGGTCCTCCCCCTGCTCAGCACCTGCCATCTGCCACAGGCTGAAGCTCTCTCCCGAGCCGCTTCCGTAGCGATGATCACTCAGGCACGAGAGGGCACCCCGTGACGATTGCCGAAGCCCCCGACCGGTACACCTCCTCGTACAGCGACAACGGCGGCGCCCGCGTCGAAGTCGCCCTCAACCTCGCCGGACCGTCCGGAACCGTCCCCGTCCGGGACAGCAAGCGGGCGAACAGCCCGATGCTCGCCCGGTCCGCCGCGCTGTAGAACCGCTCAGCACTCCGAAGCCCCGCCCGGCAGAGCCTGGGCGGGGCTCTGTGGCCGTGTCACCGGGCCGCCACAGCGCCGTCCTGGAGCGGAGACTCCGGGAGCCCCTCGGCCGCAGCCGCCTGGCACTTCTCCCCGGCGGACGCCGTCCTCTCCCGGTGAACCCCGGGCCGCCGGTGGGCCGCACGGGGCGGGCCTCAGGCGGGGCCCGGCGGGAGCAGGCGTTCCACCAGGGTGGTGATCAGCTCGGCCGCGGTCTCCTGCGGGAACACGTCGGGCAGCGTCAGCCGCTCCACCACCAGCCAGTTCACGGCCAGATGGATCAGACGGACCGTGTCCGCGTCCCCGGGGAGGCCGGCGGCGAGGTGGCCCTCGGCGTTCGCGTCGAGGTCCGCCCGGACCCGGTCGGTCAGCAGTGCCCGCAGCGCCGGGCGGCGCGTGGCCTCCAGGCGGAGTTCCAGGAGGGCCAGATAGCCGGTGCGGAAGGTGGTCACCCGCTCCAGCACCTCCCGTACCATCCGCGCGGTCCGCTCCCGGCCGGCCGGGCCGCGCGACATCGCGGCGATGGTGGCGTCGTCCGGGCGCAGCCGTGCGTAGATGCGGGCGCCTGCCTGGTTGAGGAGGTCGTCGCGGTTGGCGAAGTAGTTGGACGCGGTGCCGTTCGGTACGGCGGCCTCCGTGTCCACGGCCCGGAAGGTCAGCCCTCGCGCGCCGTCGCGGGCGAGTACTTCGATGGCCGCGTCGACGAGCGCGGCGCGGCGGGCGAGGTTCTGCCGCATCGGACGGTCACCATCTCTCCGGGGGCGGCCACCCGTTCGGGCGGCCCGGAAACCACTATAGGCGGAGCACTACAGGGTGAGTGGTGTTGACTGGGGGCATGGACAACGACGGCCGGGACCCCTTCCACGCCCAGGACGCCTTCCGCGTGCTGCTGCACGCCCAGCGCGTCTGGGACATCGACCTCCCCTCCTTCGACCCGGACACCGCGCCGGCCACCCCGCTGCCCCTCTTCCACCAGTGGTTCGCGGAGGCCGTCGCCGCGGGGCAGCCCGAGCCGCACACGATGACGCTGGCCACCGCGGACGACACCGGCCACCCGGATGTACGCACCCTGATGCTGCACGACGCCGACCCCTGGGGCTGGCACTTCGCCTCCCACTCCACCAGCGCCAAGGGACGCCAGCTCCGGGCCCGCCCCGAGGCGGCCCTCGGCTTCTACTGGGCGGCGCAGGGCCGGCAGGTGCGGGTGCGGGGCGGGGTCGTCCTGCCGGGGCCGGCGGAGAGCAGCGCGGATCTGCACGCCCGCTCCACGGGGGCGCTGGCAGCGGCGCTCACCGGGCGGCAGAGCGAGGTCCTGGCCTCGCGGGAGGAGCTGGCGCACGCCTCGGCCGCCGCCTGGGAGCGGGCCGGACGGGACCCGGAGGCGCCCGTGCCGTCCTGGACGCGGTACGTGGTGGTGCCCCGGGAGGTCGAGTTCTTCCAGGGCGACGCCTGGCGCCGGCACATCCGGCTGCGCTACCGGCGCGAGGGGCCGGCCGAGGGGCCCGACGGGGGCTGGGCGCGGGAGCTGCTCTGGCCCTGAGCCGGGCGGAAGTACGGGATCGCGGGGCCGGCCGGGTCCTCCCGCCGGAAGGTCACCTCCAGGGCCATCCCGATCGCGAGCCCGGCCCCGCGGCCCGTGGTCCCGGCCCCGCACTCCGTGATCCCGGTCGTCATCCGCGGCCCCTCCGCGAGATCGACGACCGCCGCGACATACGGCACCCGATCCCCGAACGGGGGCACGTCGTTGCGGTGCACCACGGACCAGGTGTAGAGCGTGGCCCGGCCGCTCGCCGTCTCCCAGCCCACGTCCTCGCTCCAGCAGTACGGGCAGAACTCGCGCGGGTGGTGGTGGGCCCGCCCGCACCCCCGGCAGCGGCGCAGCAGCAGCCGCCCCTCCCCGGCCGCGTCCCAGAACGGGCGGGTGAAGTCGTCGATCTCGGGGCGGGAGGGGTCGGGGCGGGCGGGGTCCGGGCGGGCGGGGTCCGGGGCCATCAGAAGAGCCCGAGCGCGCTGTCGAGCGACCAGGTCTGCCAGGACAGGGCGAAGAGCGCGACCAGGGAGATCAGCGCCATCATCGCGTTCTGCCCCTGCTCGGCCCAGTCGTGGATCATGAGGATGAAGTAGAGGAGGTTGAGGACCAGTCCGCAGACGAGGGCCACGGGGGTGAGAACGCCCAGGACCAGACCGAGGCCCAGGGCGAGTTCGGCGTGGACGACGAGGTACGCCATCGCCCTCGGGCGGGGCTCCACCACCTTCCGGAAGCCGCCGCGGACCGCTGCCCAACGGTGCTTGCCGGCCACATCCGCCGCCCAGGCGATGCCGGTACCGCGCTCGAACCAGCCCTTCCTGTCCTTGTGCCGCCAGCTCTCCAGCCACCACAGCCCGAGCCCGATACGGAGAACGGCGAGCCACTCGGCGCCGGTGAGCCAGACACTGGCCATCCTGACCTCCCATGTTCACGCTGGGGCTATCTTTCTGACGGTACGTCAGTTCAGCGGATGCGCCACCACCGCGCAAGAGGTGGGGAGTTCCGGTCGGGAACTATCGGCAAGCGGTCAGGTGTGATCAATTCGGTACCGGTTTCCGCCTTGACCGAGCCTCATCAAGAGTTGGGGCCAGTACGCTCACGGCCCATGGACACAACAGACGACAGGCCCGTCCATGTCATCGGCGGCGGACCTGGCGGCCTGGCCGTGGCCGCCGCGCTCGGCAAGCTCGGGGTACGGGCCGTGGTGCTGGAGAAGTCCGACGCCGTGGGCGCCTCCTGGCGCGGCCACTACGACCGGCTCCGGCTGCACACCCCCCGGGGACTGTCGGGGCTGCCCGGTCTCGCGATGCCGCGATCCTTCGGGCGGTGGGTCGCGCGGGACGACGTGGTCCGCTATCTGGAGAAGTACGCCGAGTACCACGAGCTGGAGATCGTCACCGGCGTCGAGGTCACACGGATCGAACCGGCGGGCTCGGGGGACGACTGGCTGCTGCACGCCACGGGCGGGCGCCGGCTGACCGCGCGGGCGGTGGTGGTGGCGACCGGGTACAACCACACCCCGCGCGTACCGGAGTGGCCGGGGCGCGACACGTACCCGGGGGAGCTGCTGCACGCGCGCGACTACCGCGCCCCCGCGCCGTACCGGGACCGGGACGTCCTGGTGGTGGGCGCCGGGAACACGGGGGCGGAGATCGCGGTCGACCTGACGGAGGGCGGGGCGGCCCGGGTGCGGCTGGCGGTGCGCACACCGCCGCACATCCTCCGACCGTCCACGGCCGGCTGGCCCTCCCAGCGCACCGGCATCCTGGTCCGCCGGCTGCCCGTGCCCCTGGTGGACCGGGCGAGCGGGCTGCTCACCAGGATGGTGATGCCGGATCTGACGGAGTACGGGCTGCCGCGCCCCGAGCGGGGTCTCTACACGGGCCACAAGGCCGGAGCCACGCCGGTGCAGGACGTGGGTCTGATCGCCGCCGTGCGGGCGGGGAAGGTGGAGCCGGTGGCGGCACTGGAGGCGTTCGAGGCGGGGGAGGCGGTGCTGGCGGACGGGAGCCGGATCGCTCCGGACGCGGTGATCGCGGCGACGGGGTACCGGCAGGGGTTGGAGGGGCTGGTGGGGGAGCTGGGGGTGCTGGATGGGAGGGGGAGGCCGGTGGTGCGGGGTGGGAGGGCTGTGGCGGGGGCGCCCGGGCTGTACTTCACCGGGTTCACCAATCCGATCAGCGGGATGCTGAGGGAGCTGGCCCTGGACGCCCCCCGGATCGCCCGCGCGATCGCCCGCACCACCCGCAGCCCCTCCCCCTGACTCCGCCGCTCCCTGCGCGATGCGTGGCTCGGCCGCCCCGGGGCGCGGGTCCGTCCTCAATCGCCGGACGGGCTGACACGCACCGGCTCGGGCACCCCTGGCACAGGGTCCATCCTCAAACGCCGGACCGGCTGAACCACCCGGCCCCGCCGGGGTTTGAGCCGCGCCCCTCCGGCCGGGCCGCACCACCCTCAGCCCCGCTGGGGGCACCTCCCAGAGGCAGCTCTGGGGGAGATTGAGGCGCGGCCCCGGGGCACGGGCGGTCCGCGTCCCCGTCGGGGGGCGGGGGGTGCGGGGGCTCCGCGGGGAAATCGGGCGGGAGGCGTGGGGCATCTTCCTGACTGGGAGTCAGCTCGCTAATCTGACTATGCGTCAGCTACGTCGCAGCGAGCAGGAGCGGGGCTCAGCAATGCTTGGATCGACCCACGGCACCCTCACCTCCGACCTCCGCGCACGCATCGTCGCCTGCGGAGAACACCCCCGTGACGCCATCCACGACACCGCATCGGTCACCGCGACCGACGGCGACCTGGACGTCAGCGGACGGCCCCTGTACGCCCCCGTCCCCGATCTCGACCGGTTCTTCCGGCCCCGGTCCGTCGCCGTCGTCGGGGCTTCCGACACCGCCGGGCGGCCCGGCACCGGCATCACCCGGCAGCTCGTCGACTGGGCCGAGCGCGTCGGCGCGCGGCTGCACCCCGTGCACCCCACCCGGGGCGAGGTCTTCGGGCGCCCGTGCGCGCGCTCCCTGGCCGAGCTTCCCGAGCGGGTGGATCTCGCGGTGCTGCTGGTCGGCGACCCGCTCCCGCTGATCGGCGAACTCGCCGAGGCGAAGATCGCCTTCGCGGTCGCCTTCGCCTCCGGGTACGCCGAGACCGGCCCGGCCGGCGCCGAGGCGCAGGCCCGGCTGGCCGCCGCCGTCGCGGAGTCCGGGGTGCGGCTGCTGGGCCCCAACACCAACCTCAACGCCTTCGAGCGGTTCCGCGAGGACCTCGAAGGACCCGCCATCGCGCTGATCACCCAGTCCGGGCACCAGGGCCGCCCGGTCCTCGCCCTCCAGGAGCTGGGCATCCGCCTCTCCCACTGGGCGCCCACCGGCAACGAGGCGGATCTGGAGACCGCCGACTTCATCGCGTACTTCTCCGAACGGCCCGAGGTCGGGGCCATCGCCTGCTACGTCGAGGGGCTCAAGGACGGACGCGCCTTTCTGCTCGCCGCCGACCGCGCGGCCCGGCGCGGCGTGCCGGTGGTCGCGGTCAAGGTCGGCCGCACCGAGACCGGCGCGCGGACCGCCGCCTCCCACACCGGGAAGCTCACCGGCGCCGATCAGGTCGTGGACGCGGCGATGCGGCAGTACGGGGTGATCCGCGTGGACGGCCTCGACGAACTCCAGGACACCTCCGCCCTACTGGCCCGCGCCCGCAGGCCGCGGGCGGACGGCGTCGTCGTCTACTCCATCTCCGGCGGCACCGGCGCCCACTTCGCCGATCTCGCCAGCGCCGCCGGGCTGACGCTGCCACCGCTCTCGCAGGCCCGGCAGGACGAGCTGCACCAGTGGATACCGGAGTATCTGAGCGTCGCCAACCCCGTCGACAACGGCGGCCACCCGGTGGGCGACTGGCGCGGCCGGAAGATCATCGACGCGATCCTGGCGGACCCCGGCGTGGGCGTGCTGATCTGCCCCATCACCGGCCCCTTCCCGCCGATGAGCGACCGGCTCGCCCAGGACCTCGTCGACGCGGCCGAGGCCACCGACAAGCTGGTGTGCGTGGTGTGGGGGTCGCCCGTCGGCACCGAGGCGGCGTACCGCGAGACGCTGCTCGGCTCCTCCCGGGTCGCCACCTTCCGCACCTTCGCCAACTGCGTCACCGCCGTGCGCTCCTTCCTCGGACACCACCGCTTCACCCGGGCGTACCGGTCGCCCTTCGACGAGGCGCCGCGCACCCTCTCGCCCTCCTTCCGCAAGGCGGAGGCCCTGCTCCAGCCCGGGGTGCGGCTCAGCGAGCACGCCGCCAAGCAGCTGCTGCGCGCGTACGGCATCCGGGTGCCGCGCGAGCAGTTGGTGACCAGCGCGGCGGCGGCGGTGCGCGCCGCCGCGCTGATCGGCTACCCCGTGGTGATGAAGGCGTCCGGGGCCCAACTCGCCCACAAGTCCGAACTCGGCCTGGTGCGGATCGGTCTCACCTCCGCCAGCCAGGTCCGGGACGCCTACCGCGAGCTGACCGCGACCGCCCGCCACGAGGGCATCGAGCTGGACGGCATCCTGGTCTGCCAGCTCGTGGGGCGCGGGGTGGAGATGGTGGTGGGCGTCACCCAGGACCCGCTGTTCGGTCCGACGGTGACGGCCGGGTTCGGCGGGGTGCTCGTGGAGGTGCTCCGGGACTCGGCGGTACGCGTTCCCCCGTTCGGCGAGGGGCAGGCGCGGGCGATGCTGGACGAGCTGCGCGGCCGGGCCCTGCTGGACGGGGTGCGGGGCGGCCCGCCGATGGATGTGGACGCCCTGGTGGAGGTGGTGCTGCGGGTCCAGCGGATGGCGCTGGAACTGGGCGGCAGCCTCAGCGAGCTGGACATCAACCCGCTGGTGGTGCTGGAGCGCGGACAGGGCGCGGTGGCGCTGGACGCGCTGGCGGTGTGCCGGTGAGCGCGGACGGCTCCGGCTGCGGGGTGGTGGAGCGTACCGAGAACGCCGTTCTCTGGATCACCCTCGACCGGCCGGAGGTGATGAACGCCGTCACCGGTGAGCAGCGGGAGCGGATCATCTCGCTGCTCGACGGCGCGTCGGGCGACCCGGATGTCCGGGCGGTGGTGCTCACCGCCACCGGCCGGGGCTTCTGCGCGGGCGCCGATCTGCGCGGGGCCTCCGCCGCGCCGCCCGGGGAGCGGATCGCGGGCGGGGTGGCACGGGTGATCCGGCGCGGGGCGCAGCGGCTGATCGCGGCCGTACTGGACTGTGAGAAGCCGGTGATCGCGGCGGTCAACGGGACGGCGGCGGGGATCGGGGCGCATCTCGCCCTGGCCTGCGATCTGGTGATCGCGGCGGAGGAGGCCCGGTTCATCGAGGTGTTCGTGCGGCGGGGGCTGGTGCCGGACGGCGGCGGGGCGTATCTGCTGCCCCGGCTGATCGGGCCGCAGCGGGCCAAGGAGCTGATGTTCTTCGGCGACTCCCTCCCGGCCGCCGACGCCGAGCGGCTGGGTCTGGTGAACCGGGTGGTGCCCGGGGACGCGCTGGAGCGGACGGCCCGGGAGTGGGCGGAGCGGCTCGCCCGGGGGCCGACGCGGACGCTGGCGCTGACCAAGCAGTTGGTCAACGCGTCGCTGGAGACGGACCGGGCGGGGGCGTTCGCCGCGGAGGCGGCGGCGCAGGAGATCACGATGACGACGGCGGACGCGGCGGAGGGCGTGACGAGCTTCCTGGAGCGCCGCCCCCCGGTCTACCGGGGCCGCTAGGGAGTTTCTTTCGGATCAGGCCGGATCGGTGAGCGGGGTCCGGTGCCGTGGATCGCGAGCCCGGCACGATCCGAAAGAGACGACCCAGCGGGCCCCGGGCCCCGGCGGGGGTCGTCCCGGCGCCGCAAGGCACCACAAGACACCACAAGACACCACAGACACCGCACCCCGAGCCACCCCGAGGCTCCGCACCGCACCCCGAGCCACCCCGAGGCACCGCGCCGCACCCCGAGGCACCGCGCCGCGCCGCCCGGCCGGGTCCGCGACCGTCGCGGCGGGACTCCCGCGGCCCCTGGGGCCGAGAGTGCGCCCCGGACGGTTTCCGGACGGGCGGAGGGGTTCCCATCTGACGAACCGTCAGTTCCAATGGAGGGGTGATGGGACACGCGGCCATGGCCGCCACCGCCGTCCGCCATCTCCGGTCCGCCGGAGCCGCCACCACCGCCGCCGCGCCCCACGAGGCGCCGCCCCGGCCCGCCCTGCGCGCCGTCGGGGAGAGCGAGCGGCCACCGGTCGACCCGGCGGAGTTCCGCCGGGTCCTCGGGTCGTTCCCCACCGGGGTCACCGTCATCACCGCGCACGACGGCGCGGGCCCGGCCGGCTTCGCCTGCCAGTCCTTCTCGTCGCTCTCGCTCGACCCGCCCCTGGTGGTCTTCATGGTCGCCCGCACCTCGACCACCTGGCCGCGCATCGCCCGTGCCGGGAGCTTCTGCGCCCATGTGCTCGGCGAGGAGCAGGGCGCGCTGTGCCGGGCCTTCGCGGTGAGCGGCGGCGACAAGTTCGCCGGTGTCGCGCACACCCCGGGCCCGGTCACGGGCGCGCCCCGGCTCGGCTCCGTACCGGCGTGGGTGGAGTGCACGGTCCAGGCCGTGCACACCGGCGGCGACCATCTGATCGTCGTCGGGCGGATCGAGGCGCTGGGCGCGGACGACGACCGGCCCCCGCTGGTCTTCCACCGGGGCCGGTTCCGGCGGCTCGGCCCCTGATCAGCGGTGGCCGTCCACCCGGGCGAGCACCTCGTCGGCCAGCGCGGCCGTGGGGCGGGCGCCGTCGAGGACGACCGTCTCCGGGGGGAGGACCGCGAGCGCCGCCGTACTGCGCGGGATCTGCGCCTTGGTCCACTCCGTCACCCTGGCCTCGCGCTCCGGATCACCGGGGTGGTGGACACGGGCGTCGAGCCGGCGGACCAGCTCGTCGGGCTCGACCCGGAGGAAGAAGTGGTGCACCGCCACCCCCTCGGCCCGCAGACCGCCGTGGATCTCCGCCAGACAGCCGGGGTCGAGCAGCGTCATCGGCGCGATGACGGGCCGCTGGAAGTCCTGGACGAGGCCGAGCGCCAGCGAGACCACCTGGCGGCGCCAGAGCGGCAGGTCCTGGAAGTCGCCGGTGGGCGGCTTCACGATCTCCGACAGCAGATAGCCCACCTGCTCGGGATCGAAGAACAGGGACTCGGGCCGGCGCCGGTGGAGCTCCTCCGCCAGGGTGGTCTTGCCGCCCCCGAAGGCGCCGTTCAGCCAGACGATCACGGAACTCTCCTCATGTTCGGGTGACTTCACCCTCGCACAGCGGGCGCGCCTCCCCGGCCCGGCCCGGTGCGGCCGGCACCGGGCGGGTGATCACCAGGGCCATCAGCGCCGCCATCGCGCAGAGCGCCCCGGAGGCGTACCAGACCACGTCGTACGAGCCGAACACATCGCGCGCCACCCCGCCCGCGAAGGCCACCACGGCCGCGCCGACCTGGTGCGACGCGAGGACCCAGCCGAAGACGATGGCGCTGTCGTCGCCGTAGTGCTCACGGCAGAGGGCGATCGTCGGCGGGACGGTGGCGACCCAGTCCAGTCCGTAGAAGACGATGAAGAAGACCATCGGGAGCTGGACAGTGGGCGCGAGGAGCATCGGGAGGAAGAGCAGGCTCACCCCGCGCAGGGCGTAGTACACGGCGAGGAGTCTGCGGGCGTCGAACCGGTCGGTGAACCAGCCCGACGCGATGGTGCCGACGATGTCGAAGACACCGATCACCGCGAGCAGCGAGGCCGCCGCCGTGACCGGCATGCCGTGGTCGTGGGCGGCGGGCACGAAGTGGGTCTTCACCAGGCCGTTGGTGGAGGCGCCGCAGATCGCGAAGGTGCCCGCGAGCAGCCAGAACGGACCGGTGCGCGCGGCCCGGAAGAGGACCGTCACCGCGCGGCGGGCCGCGCCCGGGACCGGCGGGGGCCTGGGAGTGAACTCCTTCGCGCCATAGGCCGCGAGACCGGTGTCGGCGGGGTGGTCGCGCAGCAGCAGCCAGACGAAGGGGACCACCGCCAGCGCGGCGAGCGCGACCGTGATCGCGGCGGGGCGCCAGCCGTGCCGCTCCACCAGCCAGGAGAGCAGGGGCAGGAAGACGAGCTGGCCGGAGGCGCCGGCGGCGGTGAGGATGCCGGTGACCAGGCCGCGCCGCTTCACGAACCAGCGGTTGGTGACGGTCGCGGCGAAGGCCAGCGCCATGGAGCCGCTGCCGAGCCCGACGAGGACCCCCCAGTACAGAACCATCTGCCAGGGCGCGGTCATGACCGTGGTCAGCGCCGAGCCGGCCGCGATGACCAGCAGGGCGGCGGCGACGACCCGGCGGATGCCGAAGCGGTCCATCAGGGCGGCGGCGAACGGCGCGGTCAGCCCGTACAGCGCGAGATTGACCGAGACGGCGAAGCCGATCGTGCCGCGCAACCAGTCGAACTTGTGGTAGATGTTTGGGGCACCGCGCACGCAGGAACAAGGGGGGCCACCACAGATGGATGTCACCGTCTACGTACGACTCAGCCTCGATCAGCACGGCGACGAGCTGGGCGTGAAGCGGCAGGAGGAAGAGTGTCGGGTGTTCACCGCCGCCCGTGGCTGGACCGTACGGGAAGTGATCGCGGACAACGACGTCAGCGCCACCTCGGGCAAGGTACGCCCGGGGTTCGAGCGGCTCTTGGTGTCCAAGCCCGATGCGATCCTCTGCTGGCACACTGACAGGCTCGTACGCAAGACCGAAGACCTGTTGCGGGTGATCGCGCTCGGCGTGAACGTCCACGCCATCCACGCCGGACACCTGGACCTCGCGACTCCGGCCGGTCGGGCCACGGCCAAGACGGTCACGGCGTGGGCGGAGTACGAGGGCGAGCAGAAGGCGCTGCGGCAGAAGGCGTCGAACCTTCAGGCGGCCAAGAACGGCACTCCGCACAAAACAGGCTTGCGGCCGTTCGGATACGCCGACGACTACGTGACCGTGGTCGAGGCCGAGGCGGAAGCGATCCGCAAGGGTGCCGAGATGGTTCTTCAGGGCGAGACCCTGTCGGCTGTCGCTCGCTTCTGGACCGACCTCGGTCTACTCGCTCCCCGCTCGTCGTCCGGCACGGCGAAGGGCGAGGCGAAGGGGTGGGGTGTGGGCGGGGTGAAGAAGGTGCTCATCTCCCCTCGGTACATCGCTCAGGCCACTTACCACGGCGAAGTGGTGGGCGTGGGCCAGTGGCCCACGATCCTGGACGAGGCGACTCACTACGGCCTCGTGTCGGCACTGACGAACCCCAAGCGGTTCACGGGCGGTGCACGTACCGGCTCGGTCCCTCAGACCCTGCTCGCCGGACTGGCTACCTGTGGGCGATGCGGGGAGACGGTACGAGGCGGCATGTACCGGGGCACCCCGGTCTACCGCTGTGGACAGAAGCACGTACGCGTGCCGCGAGAGTTGGCCGACAAGCGAGCCGGTAGTGCCGTCCTGGCGCGGATCGTCTTCCCCGACTTCCTGCCCTGGGTTCTCGCCGCTCGACAGGAGGAGGGAGACGACTCGGTCCACCTTCACCAGGAGGCGCAGGCCCTGCGTGAACGGCTCGACGGGTTGGCCGTGGCCTACGCCTCGGGGTCCATCTCCCTGTCGCAGATGACGGCCGGTACCGAGGCGATCCGGGCCAGGCTCAGCGAGATCGACGAGAAGCTGTCGGGTGTCACTGGCCTGCCCCCGATCGACCCTGTGTCGGGCATCGCCGGTCTGATTCAGGACTGGCCGGACACTCCGCTCCCCGTCCGTCGAGCGTGGGTCAAGTTCGTCACCACGATCACGATGCACCCCAACGGCTTCAGGAAGGCGGCGAAGATGACCGCGGACGACTACATGACCGTGGAGTGGAACCACACCGCCGACGAGCCCGACGAGTAGCCTGCCTCGTTCGACCAGCCCCGCTCTCACATGAGGGCGGGGCTTCGTCATGCCCCATCAGAAGGGCGGTGGCTCCTGCCATCCCGGATCGCGCTTGTCGGCCGAGCCGTCGTAGTCGAAGCCAACCGGCACGGGAGCTGCATACGCATCTCCGAACCAGCGTCGGCGCCGTTCCTCTTGCCTGACCTTGCCGAGGTCTACCAAGGACAGAGAAGGGGCCGAAGGCCCACCAAGGGAGCCTGTCCCTTCGTCTTGCTTCTGGGAGCCGCTTACGCGGCTCACCTGCGCCGGCTGCTTGTGTTCTTCGTCTTCGACCTGTCGGCCCCCTCCGGGGGGCCGCACATCGCCTACCGGCTTGCTCTTCGCCGCTGGCTCCTTGCTCTTACCGCCGTCGCTCTTGGAGGTATGTAGGTTGTATGGCTCCTCAGCCATACCCCCCTGCGTCGGCAAGGTGAGCCGGTAGATCACCGGACCATCCGGAACCTTGCCCGTCTTCGTGAGCCAGCCAGCCCTGCGCAGCTTGCCAACGATCTTGTTGACCGTCTGCTCCGGGGCCTTCCCTCCGTAGCCGAGTTCCCTGGCGATCGTCCCGTTCGAGGGGCAGACGTTCTCGCCCGTCTCGTAATCCGCGTACAACGCCATGGCGACGCCGACCAACTTCTCTGCGTGCTTCATGTCGGAGCGCACCAGCGCACGCCGCCATACGTGTTCCTGGATCTCGGTCGCCCCTTCTCCGAAGCCTCAAAAGGACTCCAAAACCTACAGCCCTACAAGGACAAAATGCCTGGTCATTACCTGTGAGGCGCCTCTCAAGCGTCTTGCCCGCAGCGCGGCAGAGCTGATGACGTTGTCCTCCACCCTTCAGGCGGACGGCATCCAACTGGAACTCCTGTCCGGTCCCCTTCAGGGCGTGTACGACCCGAACGGGGCGGGTGCCATCGTGTTCGCCGTGCTCGCCGTCAGTGCAGAGGTGGAGCGGGAAGGCATACGGGAGAAGACGTTGGAAGGGCTGGAGGCTGCGGCCCGCAAGGGCAACATGGGTGGGCGGCCGTCGGTAGTGGATGACGACAAGCTCGCCGTAGCCCGTGCCCGGCACGCCAAGGGAGACAGCGTCACAGCCATCGCCAAGGCCATGGGAATCGGCCGCGCCACGTTGTACCGCCACCTTGGAGAGAGCGCCTGAGACAGGCGCACACGGACGCGACTGGCCCTCGGCATTCGCCGGGGGCCGCTGTCGTGTGCGGACCTACCTGGCGGGACAGGGCAGGTCGGGAGCAGCGCGGTTCGGCGTGCACGTCACAAGGGCGACAGAGTGGAAGACAGTGCCCTTGAGGTAGTGGCCGAGGGCCACGTCCCCTCCCCACGCCAGCCGCTCGACTGCACCCTTCACCAGGAGGGCCAGTCTGGTCACCTCCCGATCCTGCTCGGAGGAGAACCGGGGAGCGAACTCTGCGAGCTGAAGGCCCAGCCATTCGCCGGCTTCCTTGGGTTCCTCCCATGTCCCTCGGATCATCGAGGGCGGTTTCATGAGCCAGTGCGCCGTCTGGATCGGGGGCACGTCGGTGGTCGGGAACACGGCCACGGCTTCTCGGTACCGGTCATGTACCTCCATCTCGCTGCTCGCGGTCGGGGCCTGTCCGGCCGGTCTGCGGATGCTCTCCTTGTCGAACGTCTTCTTCTCCCCCACCCATGCGTAACCGTGGTGGTGCACCGCTGCTCCGTTCCGAGAGATGACGACGGCCCCGCCCGTCGGCGTGAGGGCGGGGCCGTCAGTTCAGGTGGTGCTGTGGATCAGGCGGAGAGGTCGAAGCGGGCGGGGTTGATGCCCGCCGCGTCCAGCTCGGCCGTGGTGAAGCGCAGCGGCTCGGCGTCTGGGCGCTTGCTGTCGCCCATGGCCCACGCGTCCGGCCCGATCTTCGCGAGGGTCACGCACGCCTCGCCGTCCGGGTGGGTATTGCCGCCGCACGCCTTCGAGAACTCGGCTCCCTCGATGGGGAGCCCGTACAGGTCGGTCATCGTCGTGCCCTTCCTGATCTGCCGACGGCCCAGAGAGAGCCGTCCTCCGCCGGTAGTGGACGGAAGTCCTGAATGGGGCTCAGGGAGCGGAGGGCGCCCGCAGCGCCTCTGAGATCTGCTCGACCGCATCAGCCCGGATCATCCCGAGGTGGACTTAGGCCTGCCCGCTGTGCGTCACCACGGGTCGGACGCTGCTCCACGCGGACTCAGGAACTCCGAGTGCAGCCAGTGCCGCACGTATGGACTCCGTCGCGTCCGTCGCCTGAGCCCTGGCGTCCCTCCACGTCTGCATGTCCATCAGTGGCCGGTCCCGTGCATCCGGAGCAGGATGTTGCAGTCGGCGACCGTGGTGCTGTCGTGCTGCATCCCGGCTGCCTTCCGGAGCTGGCCGAGCCGCGCGCACTCGGGGCATCCGGGTACCGGACGGGGCGCAGGGCGCTCCTCCCGGAGCGGCAGCTCAACCGGTACTTCCTGCCATCGCGTGGGTTCTGTCCTCGTCACCGTCGCGCCCTCCCTGTCGCTTCCGAGGTCGATGAACAGACCGTAGGGAGCGGGGTTGTGAGGGGTCCACGCTGTTGCACGCGGTTGCACGGATTCACCCGAGGGCGGCGAGAGCCTTCGTGATCAGGGCGCGGGCTTCGGCTCCGCGCACGGCGGATCGGGACAGCTCGGAGAAGGCGCGAAGGTACGTACGGATCTCGCCGGGCGTGGTCAGGTTGATTTCTGCGGTGAGGGTCTCCACTGCCACCTGCTGATCGTCGAAGGCGTAGAAGGCTTCGAGCGGCCAGACGGTACGGCGGGCCCTTGCCGGGATGATGCCGAGGGATACGTTCTGCTGTCCCATCACCGAGAGCACGTGCTCAAGCTGGGCCGCCATCGCGGCGTCGTCGCTCACCCGGTAGTAGAGAACCGTCTCTTCGAGCACCAGGGCGAACCGATGGTCCCCTTCCCGGATCACGCGGGACCGCTGGGTCCGAGCCCGCACGGCGTCGGCCACGTCGTTGAGGGTTCCCTGGAAGGCCGTGATGGACCGTAGAAGTCCTGTCGCGTAGCCGGGAGTCTGGAGCATCCCCGGCATGACGTTCGACGCGTACACACGAAACGAGCGGGTGCGCTGGTACAGCGGGACGGTCTGCTCATGGACGCGCCGCATCCCGTCACGGTGGATCTGTCGCCACTCGACGTACATCGACTCCGCGTTGCGGGACGCAGCGATCAGATCGGCCGCGTGATCGTCGGCCCCGCAGGCAGCGCACCAGGCGCGGATGTCAGCGTCCGAGGGTGGTGTTTTGCCCCGCGCGATCCGGGACGACTTCGACTTGTGCCAGCCGCACCGAGCGGCCAGCTCATGCCCTGTCAGGCCAGCGTCTTGCATGAGCCCCTGCAAGCGGGCAGCCACAGCGGCTCGCGCCGCTTGGGCGCTGGAGAGCGGAGAGGAAGGCATGAGCTGACCGGTCAGGAATCAGACGGCGTACTTCTCGTGCGGGATGGCTCGCTCCCACACCGCTTCGAACGCCGACGCGCACAGCTCAACTGTGGCGGGCTCTTCCGTCTGGTCGGTGTGGACCCATCGGCCGACCCCATCGAAGACATTGAACTGGACAAGGCGGCCGTCGAACAACCAGAAGTCGTTGCCAGGCAGGGTGAGGTCCGAGGCGCTGCGACGGGGAAGCCAACGGATCTGCTCTCCGGCCGCCACGTTCGTGAAGGTGCCCGAGTGCTCGAAGGCGATGTACTCGCTGATGGGCTCCGAGACGATACGGGCACGGCGGATGACAACGCCCTTGGCGGTGACCTCTTGAACGAGGTCGAGCCAGGGGCGCCACCACGAAGCCCGGTCCTCCGGGTCGAGCCGGCGCCCTTGCTTCCATGCGGCGAAGCCTTCGATCTCGTTCTCGACGCCGTACGTGTCACGCATCTCAAGGTGCACGGCTGACTCCTGCACTGACCTGATGAGGTCAGAGAAGTCAGTCAGACTCTGCGACACGGAGCGCCTCCCTGAGAAGCGGGATCATCCGCTTCGGAACCCTGATCACCGACTCGTGCCCGGGGATCGGCACATCCCGCGAGCTCTCGCCCGTGGTCCGCTCGTCTGCCGTCCACCCCTGAATCACAAGATCCTTCGAATCCTGGTCCACCCACACAGCGGGTGATCCGTGATCTCCGGACTCGGGATCTTTACCGACGAACCGTAAGGCCATGGTGTCCCTCCCTGTCGAGCGCGTTGCGCCGGGTTGCACGTCCTCCACTCTGCCGGACCGCGCTGGTCAAGGGGGCCGGAACTGGAGTGTTCGGCAGGGGCGGAGCGGTACCGTCCAAACGGCGGTGCGGGAGTCGCCGAGATCTGATCAGCGGCTCTCGATGATCGTTCCCCCAAGCGTCACCACGCGAACTCATCGTGCAGCGGGTCGATCAGCAGCCCGGGGAGGGAGGCGAAGCCGGCGGCGCCGATGATCGTCACAAAGGTGACGGCGGCGACGGACCAGGCCCGGTGCATCCGCGATCGGGGGGTACGCGGGCGGGGTGCGGGGCGTGTCTCGGTCACGGGATTCAGCATCCGCCGGGCCGGCCCGTCCAACGACTGGCCCGGTGGACACCTTTCGATAGGATCGGGCCATGGCCGTCCCTCCCCTCCACCGGGTCGTCGTGCTGGCGCTCCCCGGGGTGATCACCTTTGAGCTGTCGATGCCCCACCGGCTCTTCGGCCGGGCGCGCTCCCCGGCGGGCGATCCCCTCTACACGGTCACCACCTGCACACCCACCCCCGGACGGGTCCCCACGGAGGAGGACTTCGCACTGTGTGTGGAGCGGGGGCCCGAGGCGCTGGCCGACGCGGACACGGTGATCGTCCCGGCCTCGTACCGGCCCTCGGTCCTCTTCGACGAGGGCCGGCTCCCCGACGGGCTCGCCGAGGTGTTCGGGCGGGTGCGGCCCGGCGCGCGGCTGGCGTCCATCTGCACCGGCGGTTTCTTCCTCGCGGCGGCCGGGTATCTGGACGGCCGCCGCGCCACCACCCACTGGGGCTGGGCCGAGCGCTTCCAGCGGCTCTTCCCGGCCGTGCGGGTCGATCCCGATGTGCTGTACGTCGACGACGGCGCGGTGCTGACCTCGGCGGGGGTCGCGGCCGGGATCGACCTCTGCCTCCATCTGATCCGCCGGGACCACGGCTCGGCCGTCGCCAACGACGTGGCCCGGCGCTGTCTCGTACCACCGCACCGGGAGGGCGGTCAGGCGCAGTTCATCCGCCGGCCCGTGCCCGAGGAGCAGTACCACACCACCTCCGCCGCCCGGGGCTGGGCGCTGGGGCGGCTGCACGAGCCGCTGCGGCTGCGGGATCTGGCGGAGCGGGAGTCGATGAGCGTACGGACCTTCACCCGCCGTTTCCGGGAGGAGGTGGGGGTGAGCCCGGGGCAGTGGCTCACCCAGCAGCGGGTGGAGCGGGCCCGGCAGCTCCTGGAGTCGACGGAGCTGTCGGTGGACCAGGTGGCGCGGGACGCCGGGTTCGGTACGGCGCAGTCGATGCGGCTCCACCTCCAGTCGGCGCTGGGGGTCCCGCCGACGGTCTACCGGCGCACCTTCCGGGCCGCCTCCCCCTGAGGCCCCGCTCCCCGGGGGCGGCTCCGCCGGAGGCCGGCGCCCCGCTAGAAGGTGAGCACCGCGCGCGCGACCCGGCCGCGGCGGGCGCCGTCGGCGGCCTTCGCGAAGTCCTCGACGGGGTGGACGGCGGTGACCAGTTCGTCCAGCAGCAGCTCGCCCCGCCGGTAGAGGTCCGCGTAGAGCGGGATGTCGTGCTGGGGGCGGGATGTGCCGTACCGGCAGCCGAGGATCGACTTGTCGAGGAACATCGCGGCGGGCGCGAAGGCCGCCTCCGCCGTGGGCGCGGTCATCCCCAGCAGGACCGCCTGGCCGCCCCGGTCGAGGAGGTCGACCGCCTGCCGGATGAGCGCGGTGCTCCCGACGCACTCGAAGACATGGTCCGCGCCGGCCGGCAGCGTCTCGCGCACCCCGCGCGCCGAGGTGAGGAACGCGGTCGCCCCGAAACGCCGGGCGGCCTCCTCCTTCGCCGGGTTGGAGTCGACGGCGACGATCACGGAGGCGCCCGCGATCCGGGCGCCCTGGAGCACATTGAGCCCGATGCCGCCGGCGCCGATGACGACGACGCTCTCGCCCCGGCCGACCCGCGCCCGGTTCAGCACCGCGCCCACGCCGGTGAGCACCCCGCACCCCATCACCGCCGCCGACGAGAGCGGGATGTCCGGCGGAATCCGTACCGCCTGGACCGCCCGGACGAGGGTGCGCTCCGCGAACGCGGAGCTGGCGGCGAACTGGAAGACCGGTTCACCACCCCGGCTGAACGGGCGGCCGGGGCGGCCGATCGCCTCGCGGCACAGGGTCGGGCGGCCCCGGTCGCAGTCCGCGCAGACACCGCAGTTGGCCAGGGTGGAGAGCACCACATGGTCGCCCGGCGCGACGTGCCCCACCCCCGGACCGACCGCCTCCACCACGCCCGCGCCCTCGTGCCCGAGCACCACCGGGACCGGGAACGGAATCGTGCCGTCGATCACCGAGAGATCGCTGTGACAGAGCCCGGCGGCGGCGATCGCGACCAGGACCTCGCCGGGGCCCGGGGCCCGTATCCCCAGATCGCCGACGACCCGGGCCCGTGTGCCGTCGAAGACAACACCTCTCATCGTGGCTCCCTCGGTAGGCCGAGTACCCGCTCGGCGATGATGGTGCGCTGGATCTCGTCCGAGCCGCCGTAGATGGTGTCGGCCCGGGTGAAGAGGAACAGCCGCTGGTCGGGGGAGAGTTCATAGGGCCGCTCACCGCTCCAGGCGTACGGCCCGGTGGCGGCGGCCGGTCCGCGCACGGCCACCGCCAGCTCCCCCAGCCGCTGGTGCCAGCCGCCCCAGAGGAGCTTGGCGACGCTGGGGGCGCCGGGGTCGCCCTCGGTGCCGAGGGTGCGCAGGGCGTTCCAGCGCATGGTGCGCAGCTCGGCCCACTGGCGCACCAGGCGCTCCCTGATCACCGGGTCGGCCGCGGCGCCGGTGGCGACGGCGGTGCGGACGACCTCGGCCAGCTCCTCCTCGAAACCGATCTGCTGGACGAGGGTGGAGACGCCGCGCTCCAGGGCGAGCAGGCCCATGGCGACGCGCCAGCCGTTGCCCTCGCCGCCCACGAGATGGGTCGCGAGGGCTCCGGCGCCGTCGAAGAAGACCTCGTTGAACTCGCTGGTGCCGGTGAGCTGGCGGATGGGGCGGACCTCGATCCTGCCGGGCTGGTCCATGGGGACGAGGAGGAAGGAGAGGCCGTGGTGGCGGGTGGAGCCGGGGTCGGTGCGGGCGAGGACGAAGCACCAGTCGGCGTCGTGGGCGAGGGAGGTCCAGGTCTTCTGGCCGCTGACGCGGTAGCCGGCGCGGTCGCGGACGGCGCGGGTGGTGAGGGCGGCGAGGTCGGAGCCGGCGCCGGGTTCGCTGTAGCCCTGGCACCAGAGTTCCTCGCCGCGGGCGACGGGAGGGAGGAAGCGGGACTTCTGGGCGGGGGTGCCGAAGCGGATGAGGGTGGGGGCGAGGAGGTGTTCGCCGATGTGGCCGAGGCGGGTGGGGGCGCGGCTGCGGGAGTACTCCTCGGCCCAGGTGATCTGTTGGGGGAGGGTGGCGGTGCGGTTGCCCCAGCCGGACTCGGGCCAGCCGAGGCCGATCCATCCGTCGCGCCCGAGCGCCCGCTCCCACGCGCGCCCGCCGGCCCGCGCCCCCTGCTGATGGCTTCGCAGCCACTGCCGCGCTTCTGCCCGGAAGGTGTCTTCCCCCATCTCCCCCATCTCCCCCTCCTCCACCATGCCCCACCACGTGAGACCGGCCCCCACACCACGGGCAGCCCGAGCAAACCCAGCCCGCCCGCCGCGTGAGGACGCACCCCGCGCCACGGGACACCCGCACAAACCCAGCCCGTCCGCCGCGTGAGGACGCACCCCGCACCACAGGCAACCCGCACAAACCCAGCCCGTCCGGCGCTTGAGGACGCACCCCGCGCCACGGGACACCCGCACAAACCCAGCCCGTCCGGCGCTTGAGGACGGACCCCGCGCCACAGGCAACCCGCACAAACCCAGCCCGTCCGGCGCTTGAGGACGCACCCCGCACCACGGGACACCCGCACCATGCGGCCCCCCGTCGGGGACCAACCCCCGCACCCCCGCGCCTCAAACGCCGGCGAGGCTGGGGTTGCTCAGGTCGCCGGTGGGGGCGGGGGGCGCCGCGCCGGGGGCCGCGGGGCGGCGCGCCGGGGTCAGGGGGGCGGCGGGGCGAGGAGCGGCAGGGGATCGACCCCCACCGTCCCCGGAAGAAACTCCGCGATCCGCTCCGGCGTCCACCCCCCTTCCGCATACCCCGCCCTCACCTCCCTCGGCTGCGCCCACACCGCGATCTTCGGCCCCGCCACCGTGTACACCTGCCCCGTGATCTCCCGCGCCCGCTCGGAGAGCAGATACACCACCAGCGCCGCCACATCCTCCGGCTCCCCGATCTCCGCCGGCTCCACCGGCACCTTCGCCGACATCCGGGTCCGCGCCACCGGCGCCACCGCGTTCGCCGTCACGCCGTATCTGTGCAGACCGAGCGCCGCACTCCGCACCAGCGAGATCACCCCGCCCTTGGCGGCGGAGTAGTTCGCCTGCGCCACCGACCCCTGATGGCTCCCGCTGGTGAACCCGATCAGCGTCCCCGCCCGCTGTCTCCGCATCACCTCCGACGCCGCCCGGAAGAGCGTGAACGCCCCCTTCAGATGCGTCGCCACCACCGAGTCCCACTCCTCCTCGGTCATGTTGAAGAGCATCCGCTCCCGCAGAATCCCCGCCACCCCCACGACCCCGTCGAGCCGCCCGTACTCCGCGAGCGCGACCTCCACCACCCGCCGGCCGCCCGCCATCGTCGCGATGTCGTCCGCGACGGCGACCGCCGTCCCCCCGGCGGCGACGATCTCCCCGGCGACGGCCTCGGCGACCTCCGACGAGGGCTCGCCGCCCGCGATCGAGACCCCGTAGTCGTTGACGACGACCCTCGCCCCCTCGGCCGCCGCCGCGATCGCGACCGCGCGCCCGATCCCCCGCCCGGCTCCGGTCACGGCGACGACCCTGCCTGCCAAGAAGTTCCCCACGCCCGGCCCCTTCCCGCGGTTTCTGACGGTCCGTTAGATTCTTCGCCAGCCGGACGCCGGAGCACAACCCCCAGGAGGGTTCCCGATGCCAATGCCGCCGGAGTTCCACGAGATCGCCCAGCGCGTCAACAACTGGGGCCGCTGGGGCGAGGCCGACGAGACCGGCACCCTCAATCTGATCACCGGCGAGGCCGTCCGCGCCGCCGCCGCCGGCGTCCGCACCGGCAGACGGGTCGCCCTCGCGCTCCCGCTCCACCGGGACGGCATCCAGACCGGCGCCATCCCGGGCCGGGTCAACCCCCTGCACACCATGACGCAGATCAACGCCGAGATCTTCGGCCCCGGCACCGTCGCCGTCAGCGACGACGCGGTGACGATGGGCCTCCAGGCGGCCACCCACTGGGACGCGCTGACCCATGTCTCCCACTCGGGCGTGCTCTACAACGGCCGCCCCGCCGGCACCATCACCGCCCACGGCCGCTCCCGGTACAGCGGCATCGGCTCCGTCCCCTATGTGATCTCCCGGGGCGTACTGCTCGACGTGGCGCGCGCGAAGGGCGTGGAGCGGCTCCCCGGCGACCACCCCGTCTCCCCGGAGGACCTGGACGAGGCCGCCGAGTTCGGCCGGGTCACCGTCACCGCCGGGGACATCG
Organism: Streptomyces sp. NPDC001985; assembly: GCF_040296845.1. Lineage (NCBI taxonomy): Bacteria > Bacillati > Actinomycetota > Actinomycetes > Kitasatosporales > Streptomycetaceae > Streptomyces > Streptomyces sp. NPDC001985. Next base: position 14,121 of record NZ_JBEOYB010000072.1, on the reverse strand, counting down.
TCCTGGTGCGGACCGGCCAGATGGCGCTGGCGCTGGCCGGGGACAGGCTGGGCTACGGCTCCCCGGCGCCCGGTCTCTCCCTCCGTACGCCCGAGTGGTTCCACGCCCGCGATGTCGCCGCCGTCGCGACCGACACCCTCCCCTTCGAGATCATCCCGCCGGAGATCGACAACCTCTGGCTGCCCGTGCACGCCCTGGACCTGGTGGAGATGGGCATGCTCCAGGGCCAGAACTGGAATCTGGAGGGGCTCTCCACCGCCTGCGCGGAGGAGCGCCGCCACACCTTTCTGCTCTCCGCCATGCCGGAGCCCTTCACCGGCGGAACCGGGACCCCCGTGGCCCCCGTCGCCGTGTTCTGAGCGACGGCCGGCCGGGTCCGGCTACAGCGGCAGGGCCGCCTGCCGGGGAGCGGACCTCCTGCGGGCCACCACCCTCTCGTACGCGACCTCGGGCACCCCGCGGTCCACCTCGCACCAGATGGACTTCCCGGAGCCCTCCTCCTGCCAGCCCCACCGGTCCGCGAGCCCGTCCACCAGCTCCAGACCGCGTCCGTTGGTGTCCTCGCCGTCGGCGTGGCGCTGACGGGGCGGGCGGGCCCCGCACGTGTCGGCGACCTCGACCCGGACCGTCCCGGCCTCCACCGCGCCCGCGCCGAAGAGCATCCGCAGCACCGCCGGACAGCCGGTGTGCACCACCGCGTTGGTGACCAGCTCGGAGATCAGCAGGACCAGGGTGTCGGCCAGCGGCTCATCGCCCCTTATCCCGGACCCCACCAGCCGGGACCTGGCCCATCTGCGCGCCCGCCCCACCTCCGCGGGATCGGGACCGACCTCCAACTGAACCTGGAGCACCTGCACCGCTCACACCATCCGAACCGGCGGACACATCGCCTCGCGCCTCGACTGGGCCATCGTCCTCGACCAGGTCACTGAACGTGACACCCTTACGGGACAGCATGGTTGACGTACAGTCACCGCAACAAGCGCTTCGGGCATATTCCAGCGCGAAGGATTAACCGTGGCGCCAGCTGTGCGACGCGCGTCGCGGGGAGTCGAACAGAGGCTCGTGGACCGCCTGGCCAGGGGACTCGATACAACTCGCATCCCACGGAGAGTACCGGAGCCGGGCCCCGGGAGCGGTCCGTGTCGCCCGGCCGAAGGACACAACCCGATATCGACGCTCAGTGACACTCCCGTCCCCTCCGTCCCGCGTCAGCCCGCCCCGGCACCACCCAGAGTTTCCGCCTGAAGCTCCGCCGCCTCCTCCGCGGTGGGCCGCATCCGGCCCCGTACCCAGGCCCTCTTCAGATGCAGATGGACCTCGGACTCCCAGGTGAACCCCATTCCGCCGTGCACCTGGAGGCAGTCCCGGGCATTGCGCACGGCCGCCTCGTCGGCCAGCAGCTTGGCCCCGGCGATCTCCACCGGGTCCCCGGTGACCGCCGCCGCGTACACAGCGGCCCGCGCGATCTCCGCCCGTACGAGCATCCCCGCACACCGGTGCTTGACGGCCTGGAAGGCCCCCACGGGCCGCCCGAACTGCTCGCGCCCGCGGGCGTGGCGGACCGCCGTCTCGGTGGTGCGGGCGGCGCTCCCGAGCTGCTCGGCCGCGGTGAGCAGGGCCGCGAGCGGATCGTACGGAGCAGGGCGCCCCGGTACGCGGTGCAGCGGGGTCAACGGGTCAACAGACCGCAGCTCCACGGCCCCCCGGACCTCCCCCGTCACCTCGTCGGCCTCCGCCAGCCACGCAACCAGCCCCCCGTCCACCCGCGTCACCATCCGCTCACCGGTGGCCGCGCCCGCCGCCACTCCGGCGGCGAGATGGGTGGCGACCAGCGGGCCCGGCAGCAGCACCCGCCCGGCCTCCTCGAAGACGAGCACGGCCTCCGCCGCGCCCAGCCCCACTCCCCCCGCCGCCTCCGGCAGCCGCAGCGCGAACACCCCCGCGCCGCCGAGCGCCCGCCACAGCGCGCGCATCCGCGCGCCGTCCACCGGCTCCCGGAGCGCTCCGGGCGGCCAGATCCGGGCCAGCAGCTCCCGGGTGCCGTCCCGCAGCGCCCGCTGGTCGTCGGTCAGCCGGAAGTCCATCCCGGTCAGCCCCCCTTCGGCAGGCCGAGAATCCGCTCGGCGATGATGTTCCGCTGGATCTCGGAGGTGCCGGCGGCGATGGTGTACGAGAGGGAGGAGAGCCGGTCCGCCGTCCACTCCCGGTCCAGATCGAGCGCGCCGTCCCCCAGGACCCCGGCAGCCGTCTCGTACAGCTCCTGACGGGCGTGGGAGTAGCGCAGCTTGAAGACGGAGCCGCCGGTGCCGGGGACCCCGCCGGTGTGCCGGGCCTCGCTCACATTCCACTGGATCAGCCGCCACAGCGCCCGGAATTCGGCGTTCAGCCGGCCGAGGGCGCGCCGCACGGCGGGGTCGTCCCAGCGCCCGTTCTCCCGGGCGGCGGCGGCCAGCAGCCCGAGGGTGCGGCGGCAGGCGACGACCTCGCCGACGAAGGCGGTGCCCCGCTCGAAGGAGAGCGTCACCATCGTCACCCGCCAGCCGTCGTTCTCCGCGCCGATCCGGTTCGCCACCGGGACGCGCACCTCGTCGAGGAAGACCTCGGCGAACTCGGTGGAGCCGGCCAGCGTCCGCAGCGGCCGGACGGTGACACCGGGGGCGTCCATGGGCAGGGCGAGCCAGGAGATCCCCCGGTGTCCCGGCTCGGCCGGGCCGGTGCGGACGAGGAGTTCGCACCAGTCGGCGACCTCCGCGTGCGAGGTCCAGAGCTTGGAGCCGGTGACGGTGTACATGTCGCCGTCGCGCACCGCCCGGGTCCGCAGGGACGCGAGGTCCGAGCCCGCGTCCGGCTCGGAGAAGCCCTGGCACCAGAGGGACTCGCCGCGCAGGATGGGCCCGAGCCAGCGCTCGCGCTGCCCGGGGGTGCCCTCGGCGGCGATGGTCGGCCCGGCGTGCAGCAGCCCGACGAAGTTGGCCCCGACATAGGGGGCGCCCGCGCGCTCGGTCTCCTCCAGGAAGATCAGCCGCTGGGTGGGGGGCGCGTCCCAGTGCACACCTCCGTATCCGGCCTCGTACAGCCTGCGCTGCCAGCCGGTGTCGTACGCGCGGCGGCCCGGCCAGTCGCCGGGCGCGGGCGGGCCGGGGAGCGCGGGGAGGGTGCGGGCGAGCCAGGCGCGCAGCCGGGACCTGAACTCCTCTTCCTCCCGCGTGTACGTCAGGTCCACCGCGGGTCCGGCCCCCGGTCCAGATCGAGGCCGAGCATGCGGATGGCGTTCCCGCGCATGAGTTTGTAGACGGTCTCGTCGTCCAGCCCCCGCACATGGTCGAGCGCCACCTGCTTGGTGTCCGGGAAGGTGGAGTCCACATGCGGATAGTCGGTCTCGAAGGTGGCGTTGTCGCGGCCGACGGCGTCGAGGGCGGCGATGCCGTGCTTGTCGCGGAAGAAGCAGCAGAACATCTGCCGGTAGTAGTAGACCGACGGCGGCTCGGGGACGGTCTCCCGGACCCCGCCCCAGGCCCGGTGCTCGCGCCACACGTCGTCGGCGCGTTCCAGGGCGTACGGAATCCAGCCCATCTGGCCCTCGCTGTAGGCGAGCTTGAGCCGGGGGAACCTCACCAGGACGCCGCTGAAGAGGAAGTCCATCATCGAGGCCATGGCGTTGTTGAAGCTGAGCGCGGCCTGCACGGCGGGCGGGGCGTCCGGGGAGGCGGCGGGCATCTGGGAGGAGGAGCCGATGTGCATGTTGACCACGGTTCCGGTCTCCTGGCAGACGGCGAAGAAGGGGTCCCAGTGGCCGGAGTGGATCGAGGGCAGCCCGAGGTGGGTGGGGATCTCGGAGAAGGTCACCGCCCGCACCCCGCGCGCCGCGTTCCGTTCGACCTCGGCGACGGCGAGGCCGATGTCCCAGAGCGGGATGATGCAGAGCGGGATGAGCCGGCCGCCGCTGTCGCCGCACCACTCCTCGACCATCCAGTCGTTGTAGGCGCGGACGCAGGCGAGGGCGACCTCCTTGTCCTGGGCCTCGGCGAAGGTCTGGCCGCAGAACCGGGGGAAGGTGGGGAAGCAGAGGGAGGCTTCCACATGGTTGAGGTCCATGTCCTTCAGCCGGGCGGCCGGGTCCCAGCAGCCGGGGCGCATCTCGGCGCGGGTGATGCCCTCCAGGGTCATGTCGTCGCGGTCGAAGCCGACGGCGGCGATGTTCCGTTTGTAGGGGAAGCGGAGGTCCTCGTAGATCCACCAGTCGGCGGGCGGGCCCTCGGGGTCCATGGTGACGCGGTACTTGCCGCCGATGTAGGCGAGTTCGCCGATGCCCGCGGTGAGCGGCTGGGGTCCCCTCTCCCGGTACTTCGCCGGGAGCCAGGTCGCGAAGAGGTGCGCCGGTTCGATGACATGGTCGTCGACGCTGACGATCCGAGGTAGTTCGGCCATGGTGTTCCCCTCCGCCGTGCCCGCGACCCAACCGATCTGATGGCCCGTCAGATAGCAGGCTAGCCCCGCGCCCCTGGACCGACAAGCGCCGGAGCCCTACGCTCTCGCCATCATCTGACGCATCGTCACATACGCTGGCGACCGGGGAGGCGGCCCGTGAACGCGACCGCGCACGCACTGGGAGAGGCGCCGACGCTCTGGGAGCTGCTGCGCCGCCGGGCCCGCCGCACGCCCGGCCGGCCCGCGCTCCTCCAGGACAACCGGGTCCTCACCTTCGGGGAGCTGCACGACCGGGCCGAGCGGGTGGCCGCCGGACTGTGCGCGCGGGGGGTGCGCCCCGGGACCGTCGTCGCCTGGCAGCTGCCGACCCGGATCGAGACGGTCCTGCTCTCCCTCGCGCTGGCCCGCATCGGCGCGGTGCAGTCCCCCGTCATCCCCCACTGCCGCGACCGGGACGTGGCCTTCGCCCTGCGCGCCTCGGCCGCCGGGCACTTCGCCGTGCCCGGCACCTGGCGCGGCCACGACCACACCGCGATGGCCGGGCGCGTCGGAGCGCCCGGTGTCTTCGAGGCGTACGGCACCCTGCCCGACGGCGATCCCGCGACGCTCCCCGGCCCCCCGGACTCGGGCACGGACGTCCGCTGGATCTACTGGACCTCCGGCACCACGGCCGATCCCAAGGGCGTGCGCCACACCGACCGCTCACTGATCGCCGGCGGCTCGTGCCTCGCCCACGCCCTGCGGCTCACCGAGGACGACATCGGCTCCATCGCCTTCCCGTACGCCCATATCGGCGGCGCGGACTATCTGGTGATGCTGCTGCTGTACGGGATACCTGCGGTCCTCTTCGAGCACTTCGCGCTCCCGGGCGCGCTGGACGCCTACCGCGCGCACGGGGTGACCGTGGCGGGCGGCTCCACCGCGTTCTACTCGATGTTCCTCGCCGAGCAGCGCAGACAGCCGGGCCGCAGGCTGATCCCCTCGCTGCGGCTGCTCGCGGGCGGGGGCGCCCCGAAGCCGCCGGAGCTGTACCACGACGTCGTGCGCGAGATGGGGTGCGCGCTCACCCACGGGTACGGCATGACCGAGGTGCCCATGATCACCATGGGCTCCCCGGACGACACCCCCGAGAACCTCGCCGGGACGGAGGGGCGTCCGCCGGCCGGGATGGAGATCCGGATCGTGGACGGGGAGGTGCGGCTGCGGGGGGAGGCGGTCTGCCAGGGGTATCTGGACCCGGAGCAGACGGCGGCGGCCTTCGACGAGGAGGGGTTCCTGCGGACCGGGGACCTCGGGCGGCTCACGCCCGAGGGGCATCTGGTGCTCACCGGGCGCCTCAAGGACATCATCATCCGCAAGGGCGAGAACATCTCGGCCCAGGAGATCGAGGCGCTGCTGCACACGCACCCGGGGATCGCCGAGGCGGCGGTGATCGGACTGCCGGACGCGGAGCGGGGGGAGCGGGTCTGCGCGGTGGTGGAGCGGGCGCCGGGGGCGGGGGTGCTGGTGCTGGCGGATGTGACGGCGCATTTGCTGGCGCGGGGGCTGTCGGTGCACAAGCTGCCGGAGCAGCTGGAGGTGGTGGAGGAGCTGCCGCGCGGGGAGACGCTCCGCAAGGTCCGGAAACACCACCTCCGCACCCTCTTCACCTGACCACCCCACCCCCCGGGACCCGCCCCGGCCCGTCCGGGTCCACCTCCGGGCAAGCTTGAGGACGGCCCCCGCGCCACAAGGCAACCCGCACAAACCCAGCCCGTCCGGGGCACCTCCCAGAGGCAGCTCTGGGCGAGCTTGAGGACGGCCCCCGCGCCACAGGAGACCCGCACCAACCCAGCCCGTCCGGCGTTTGAGGACGGACCCTGTGCCACAGGACCCCGCACCCCGCGGGCCACCGTCGGGGACCAGCCCCCGAACCCCCGCTCCTCAAACGCCGGAGAGGCTGGATTTCGCACCTCAGCTCGCCGGAGAGGCTGAGCAACCCCAGCCCCGCTGGGCGCACCTCCCAGAGGCAGCTGAGCCTGAGGACGGCCCCCGCGCCACAGGACCCCGCACCCCGCACCCCCCCTTGACCTCAAGCGCGGTTGACCTCCTAGCCTCACCACCACCACCATCCACCCCACCCCACCGCGAGGCCCCCATGCCCTCCTCCCCCGTCACCCCCGTCATCCCCGTCACCCCCTCCCCCGCCGACCCCTTCGCCCCCGACGACGCCCTCACCACCCAGCCCGTCGGCTACTGGACCGGGCGGGCGCACCGGGCCGTCACCACGCGGCTCCGGGCCGCGCTCGCCCGGGTCGATGTCACCCAGCCCCAGTGGCAGACGATGAACCGCGTGGACGCCCCCGGCGGCCTCCCGACCCGCGACCAGGTCATCGCCCAGCTCACCCCCACCGCCGACGGCCCGCACGAGATCTCCCGCGTCATCGACCAGCTCCTCCACCGGGGGTGGCTCACCGCCGGCCCCGGCGACCGCCTCGGCCTCACCGATGCGGGCCGGGCGGCCAAGGCCCGGATCAGGGAGCTGGTGACCGAGGTGCGGGCCGAGGTCCACGAGGGCGTCACGGACGAGGAGTACGTCGCCGCCCTCCGGGTCCTCCGCCGGATGATCACCAACGCGGAGGGCTCCGGGCCGCCCGTACAGAACTGATACACGACCTCAACGCGACGGATGGGTGTCTGCCCCACAGTGAGCCCGTCCGGCCCGGCAGGGCAGTATGAGTGAGCAGTATGAGTAATCGGTGACATGCGTCGAATGTGGGGAAGGCCCGAAGTGACCGCAGAACCGGATGGGTCCGAGCAGCCCCCCGCCATCCTCCTGGTCGAGGACGACGAGGTGATCCGCACCGCCGTCTCCATGGCCCTGGAGCGCTACGGCTACCGGATGCGGTCCGCCGCCGACGGCCTCACCGGGCTGGAGCTGTTCCGCGAGCACGCCCCCGACCTGCTGCTGCTGGATGTGATGCTCCCGGAGCTGGACGGCGTCGGCCTGTGCCGCAAGGTCCGGGAGACCAGCCAGACCCCCGTCCTGATGATGTCCGCCCGGGGCGACTCCCTGGACGTCGTGCTGGGCCTGGAGGCGGGCGCCGACGACTACGTGGTGAAGCCCGTCGACACCCCGGTGCTGGTGGCCCGTATCCGCGCCCTGCTCCGGCGCGCCACCTTCACCCCCGCCCCGGCCCCCTCCGGCCCCGGGCGGCCGGCCCCCGGCACCGGCCCGGACCGGCTCGTCTTCGGCGATCTGACCGTGGACACCCGCGGTCTGGAGGTGTTCCGGGGCGGGGAGCCCGTCGCCCTCGCCCCGACCGAGCTGCGGCTGCTGCTGGAGTTCGCCGCGCACCCCGGGGTCGTCCTGGAGCGGCAGACGCTGCTGCGCAATGTCTGGGACTACGGCTGGGACGGTGACAGCCGGGTCGTCGACCTGTGTGTGCAGCGGCTCCGCCGGAAGATCGGCGCGGACCGCGTCGAGACGGTCCGCGGCTTCGGCTACAAGCTGCGGCGCTGACCCGTGGACGCGAGAAGCACGGCGGCCGGCGCCCTGCGGAGCCTGTGGAACTGGAGATCGCTGCGGTGGAAGATCGCCGCCCTGGTGGTCACGGCGTCCTGCGGCGTGGCCCTGGCCGTGGGCGTCCTCGTCCACCGGGCCACCGCCGACCGCTTCCAGCGGGAGGGAATCGGCAGGGCCCTGGAGGAGCTGGAGACCGGGGTGAGGGAGTACGAGCGGGGCTCCGGAGCGGACTCGTCGGAGTATCTGACCGACCCGGCGGAGCTGCCGCCCGAGCTGCTCGCCCGGGTGGACTCCTCCGGCCGGCCCGCCACCTGGTACGACACGGAGAGCCGCACGGGCCCGTGGATGTGGGCCGCGCAGACCGTGGACGGCCAGGTGATCTCCGTCGCGATGAGCATGAGCACCGAGGAGCTGGAGCTGGCCGCCCTGGACCGCACCAGCGTGAAGGTCTCGGCGGCGACCCTCGCCGTGATCGTCCCGCTCTCCCTGGTCCTCACCGAGCTGCTCAACCGCCGGCTGCGGCGGGTGGCACGGACCGCCCGGCGCATCGCGGACGGCGAACTGGGCGCCCGTACCGGAGCGGGCGGACGGCGCGGCGACGAGGTCACCGAGATCGCGGAGGCGGTCGACTCCATGGCCCACTCCCTCCAGGAGCGCCTCCGCACCGAGCAGCGGTTCACCGCCGATGTCGCCCATGAGCTGCGCACCCCGCTGATGGGCCTGGTCACCTCCACCGAGCTGTTGCCCGACGGCAGGGCGACCGAGCTGGTACGGGACCGGGTGCGGGTGCTGCGGGGGCTGGTCGAGGACCTGCTGGAGATCTCCCGGCTGGACGCGGGGGCGGAGGCGCCGGACGCCCGTCCGGTGCCGGTGGGCCGTGTCGTCGAGGCGTCGGTGCTCCGGACCGGCCATGAGACCCGGACGGTGATCGTCAGCGATGAGCAGATCTCGACCGACCCGCGCCGGCTGGACCGCATCATCACCAATCTGGTCCTGAACGCGCACCGCCACGGCAGCGCGCCCGTCGAGGTCCGGGTGGACGGCCGGAACGTGGTGGTGCGCGACCACGGCCCGGGTTTCCCCGCGTCCCTGCTGGCGGACGGGCCCCAGCGGTTCCGCACCGGGGCCTCGGAACGCGGCCACGGCCACGGACTGGGGCTGACGATCGCGCTGGGCCAGGCCGGGGTCATCGGGGCGACGCTCCACTTCGCCAACGCGGAGGGCGGCGGCGCCGAGGCCGTACTCCGCCTCTGACGCACGGCGGCACACGGCGGCACACGGCGATACACGGCGGACACACGGCCGAGCAGTAACGGACGGACGGGCTCCGGAAGGCGGAGACACCCCGCGCGGAGAGTGGCGGACGTGCGCACTTCCGCGCGCCAGTCCTCCGGAGGCAGCCATGAACGACCGCACCGAGGCGGACCGTCCCGCGATCGACTGGCGCAGGGGGCGCCGCACGGCGGTCCTCTGCGTGCTGTACGCGGCGGCCCTGCTCGCCCACCCCCTGCTGCCCAACGGCGCCGGGAACTCCGGCAGTCTCGTGGAGACCTTTCTGCCCTGGTCCGCGCTGGCGGCCGGGCCGCTGCTCCTGCTGGCGCTCGTCCGCCGCGCCCCGCTCGCCGCCGGCGCGGCCCTGCTTCCGGCGCTGGCCTGGCTCGCCCTGTTCGGCGAGGAGCTATCCGACAAGCGGGAGCGGGGCGGGGAGCTGACCGTCGTCAGCCACAACGTCGGCGCCTCCAACCCGGACCCGGCCGCCACCGCCCGCGCCCTCGCGGCGACCGGCGCCCAGGTGATCGCGGTCCAGGAGCTGTCGGACGCCGCCCGGGAGCCGTTCCGCCGGGCCCTGCCGTCCCGCTACCGCCACCACACGGTCCAGGGCGGGGTGGGCCTGTGGAGCACCTACGGGATGACCTCGTCCGCCCCCGTCGACATCATGCCCTGGCCCCGCGCCCTGCGCGCCACCCTCACCACCCCGAAGGGCCCGGTCACCGTGTTCGTGGCGCATCTCGCCTCGGTCCGCGTCACCCCGGAGTCCGGCTTCACCACCGACCGCCGCGACACCGCCGCCGCCCTCCTCACCGAGGCCGTCGCCCGCGGCGCCACGGAACGGACCCTTCTGCTCGGCGACTTCAACGGCACCCCGCACGACCGCGCCCTGGCCCCGCTGCGGCGGGGCTGGACCTCCGCCCAGGAGAGCGCCGGCGACGGCTTCGGCTTCACCTGGCCCGCCCGCTTCCCGATGGCCCGCATCGATCACATCCTCGCCCGCGGAATCGCCCCGGTCTCCGCCCGGACCCTCCCGAAGACGGGGAGCGACCATCTGCCGGTGAGCGCGTCCTTCGCCCTCTGACGCCCTCTGAGGGGCCGGGCACGGCGCGGACGGGGGCCGCGCCGTGCCGTATTCCCCTCGCCCGCGCGGGCGGCTCTCCCGTACGTTCGGACGCATGACCGTGCTCCAGGGCGCCGCCGTCGCCCTCCGCCCCACCGTCCCGGACGACATCCCCGCCCTCGCCGCGATCCGGGCGAAACCCGAGGTGCGGGCCGTGTGGCAGGGCGGGGAGGATCTGGCGGCGGAGATCGCCGAGGACCTCCGCGACCCGGACACCCACCATCTGACCGTCGAGTACGAGGGGCGGATCGCGGGGATGATCCAGTGGCACGCGGAGGAGGAGCCGGACTACCGGCACGCGGGGATGGATCTCTTCCTCGACCCGGCCGTGCACGGCCGGGGGCTCGGCACCGACACCGTGCGCACGCTCGCCGCGCATCTCGTCGACGACCACGGCCACCACCGCCTCACCATCGACCCGGCGGCCGACAACGCGGTGGCGATCCGCTGTTACGAGAAGGCGGGCTTCCGGGCCGTCGGCGTCATGCGGCGGTACGAGCGCCGCGCGGACGGCACCTGGCACGACGGGCTGCTGATGGATCTGCTCGCGGACGAACTGGTGCGCTGAGCGTGCCCGGGCGGGCGGAACGGCCCCCCGGGCACGGCAGCCGGGTCCGGGTCCGTCAGGGGTGTTCGGGGGTCACGTAGTACGCGGCGAACGCCGACAGGACCTCCTCCTCGCTGATCCGGCCGTCCCCGTCCGTGTCCAGCGACCGCGCGATGGCCGACGCCGGGGACGCCTCCACGCCCAGCACCCGCAGCACCCGCTCCACCGCCGACGGGGTCGCCCCGGAGCCGTCCTCGTCCGCGATGGCGATCACCGCGTGCAGGAAGGGGCGGGCGATCTCGGCGAATCTCTGGGGGTTGTCCCGGAGCCGCTTCACCGCGCCGGTGATGAACTCCTGGCGGGAGACCCGCTGATCGCCGTCCACATCGGCGATCCCCGCCATGCCCTGCCAGAACGCCTCGGCGCCGATGTACAGCGCCTGGCCCTTCTCGCAGCGCGCGGTGGTGGAGAACTCGTTGAGCAGTGCGGCGGCGGCGCCGCTGAAGTCCTGCCGGTCGATATAGCCATTGCCGTCCTGGTCAAAGGCGGCGAAGCGAGACGCGATCTTGCGCTCGTACTCTGCGCTGTCCATGCGGGGAGCGTACGGCCCCCGACCGCTGACGCGTGCAAGTACCCGCCAATTCACCGGAACGATCGGGTCCGGGGCGGCTCACGCCGGGAGCGCCTCCGATCCCTCGGCCGTCGCCGCGCCCGCGTCCGCGTACACCTCGAAGAGCCGGCGGACGCCGAGGGCGCCGAGGACCCGGTTCACATGGGAGCCCTCCACCGCGCCGCGCGCGGGCAGGATCAGCCGGAGTCTGCCGCCGCAGGACTGGAGCAGCCGGCGGGCGGCGATCAGCACACCCACTCCGCTGGAGTCGCAGAACCGCACCCCGGACAGGTCCAGCACCACGTCCCGGTGCCCCTCGGCCACCGCCGCGTGCACCTGGCGGCGGACCTCCGGTGAGGACACCAGGTCCAGCTCACCCCTGATGTGCAGCACGGTCCAGCCGCCCCGCCGGACCTCGTTCACGGTGAGCGTCACCACCAAACCTCCTCATTAGGCGCACTTTCCCCACTAGTCATGCATAAAACCCCATGGCTGTGGCAGATTCCTCCGGGGGTACCGCTCCCCTACCATGTCGGCCTTCCCCTGGGGGCGCACTTGAAGCAAAGGGGCGTGCACGGGTCCCCTCGCGCATTACATTCGGCGGGAGGGAACATCCACGCAGAGGCACAGGAGCACTACGCAGGGCACGGGTTCGGGGTTGGGGGCCGTATGGCAAAGGAAACACCGCCGCGCTGGGACCGCAGGATGCAGCAGCGCCTGGCGCGCGGAGAGGCAGCGGCCCTCGGGGAGCTGTACGACCGATTCGCCTCGCTCGTGCACATGCTGGCCCACCGGGTGCTCGACGACGACGAGGCGGCGGACCAGGTGACCCGCGAGGTCTTCGGCTACATCTGGGAGAACCCCGACGCCTACGACCCCAAGCAGGGCTCGATGCGCTCCTGGGTCGCCAAGCTCACCAACAGCCAGGCCGTGCACCGGCTGCGCCAGAGCGAGTCGGCCGGCGGCGACGGCGGGAGCGGCGGTTCGCCGGAGGAGCTGGAGCAGAAGGTGCGCCGGGCCGCCGTCGCGGCGCGGGCCGACTACATCGTCACCTCGATGCCCGCGCCCCTGCGGGCCGCGCTGGAACTGGCGTACCACGGCCGCCGGGACTACCGGCAGACCGCCGAGGACCTCGGGGTGAGCGAGGACGAGGCCCGGCGCCGGCTGCGGCTCGGCCTCCAGCTGCTCTCCACCGCGCACACCCGGCCCCTGGAGGGCTCCGCGCCACCCGGTTGCGGACGCTCGCTGTGAGCGGGGACGAGCCCCCGGGCGAGAGCCACGACGGCGGCCGGCACCGCCCCGAGGGCGGCGGCCGGCAGGGCGCGCCGCGCATACCGGGGCCGCGCGCGGCGGCCGACGACCTCGAACCGCGCGGCCGGACGGACCCGCCGCGGCAGTACCCCGCGACCACCCCGCACGAGGCCGATATGCCCGTACCACCCGGCGGTGACGCCGGGACCCCGTCCCCGGCCCCGTCCCACAGCGTCCTCAAGTCCCTGCTCGGGGCGTGGGCGCTGTCCGCCTGTTCCACCGAGGAGACGGCCCAGGTCGAGCTGCACCTCGGGGAGTGTGCGCCCTGCGCGGACGAGGCCCTGCGGCTGCGGGACGCGGTCGCGCTGCTGCACACCGAGCGCGATCTCGACCTCGATCCGCTGCTGCGCTTCCGGGTGCTGGAGAACTGCCTCGGCCGCCGGCCCGCCCGTATCCCGGTGCCGGAGTGGGCGGCTCCCTATGACGCGGAGACCGCCCGGCTCGATGCCCTGCTGCGGGACATCGGCGCGTCGGAGTGGCGGCGGCCGGTGCGGCTGAAGTGGTTCGACGGCCGCGACCCGGTCTCCCGCGAGACCTCCGTCGCCGGTGTCATCGGCCATCTGACCAGCGTGGACGGACTGGTCGCCGGCGCGCTCGGACTCGACGACCCACTCGGCCGGGACGCCCCGGCCACCCCGGAGGAGCGCACGGAGCGGTACTGGCGGACCGAGGTCCGCACGGCGGCGGGGCACGAGGTCCACGAACCGTGGCGGGACCAGAGCCACGCCCTGATCCGCACGGTGTCCTTCGCGGGCCGGGGCGTCGCCGAGCTGTCCGTCTCCTACGGGGACTTCTCGCTGCCGCTGCGCGACGCGCTGCTGGACCGGGCCTTCGAGTGCTGGATGCACGCGGACGACATCGCGGACGCGGTGGACTATCCGTACGATCCACCGCGCGGCTCCCATCTGCACCGGATGGTCGACCTGTCGGCCCGGCTGCTGCCCGCGGCCCTCGCCGGGCGCCGCCGCGCGGGGCTCGCGGGACCGGCGAAGCACCTGGTCACGGCCGGTTCCCCGGGCCGTTCGCTGCATCTGGAGATCGAGGGCGCGGGCGGCGGGGACTGGTACATCCCGCTCGACTCCCCGGCGGCGCTGGGCTCGCCCGATCTCACGGTGGCGCAAGTCGCGCTGGACCGGGTGGAGTTCTGCCAGCTGGTGGCGGGGCATGTCCCGCCGGAGGAGGCCGCGGCCGGACAGGACGGCGACCGGGAGGCGATCAGGGATGTGCTCTTCGCCGCCGCTTCCCTGAGCCGGGTGTAGCCCGGCGGCACACGAGGAGCGGGGACGGAAGCCGTGCGGCGGGGGCCCGCACGCCCCCGCCGCACG
>NZ_JBEOYB010000071.1:0-37884 GCF_040296845.1 Streptomyces sp. NPDC001985 | reverse complement strand
AGACGTGTTCTAGTCTTTACTGCTGTTCTGGGGGAGTTGGAGGACGGACCCTGTGCGACAGGACCCCGCACGGTGCGGGCCACGGTCGGGGGCCGGCCCCCCAACCCCCGCGCCTCAAACGCCGGCGGGGCTGGAATTCGTGCCTCAGCCCGCCGGAGAGGCTGGGGATGCGGCTCACATTCCGGCGAGGCTGAGGTGGTGCGGCTCAAAGACCAGCGAGGCCGGGTTTGCCCAGGCCCCTGGGAAGCGCTGGGTGGATGGACCGCACGCGCTGGACCAGCCGGGTTTGCCCAAGGCCCCGGAAGCGCTGGGTGGATGGACCCCGCACGCCGGACCAGCCGGGTTTGCCCAAGGCCCCGGAAGCGCTGGGTGGATGGACCCCGCACGCCGGACCAGCCGGGTTTGCCCAAGGCCCCGGAACCACCCCGGGCAGGGCGGGTGGAGGGTGGCACCCAGGCCACCGCGAGGGCCGGGTTCGCCGGGGCCGCACGGAACAGAGCGGGGGGCTGTGGATCAGGCCCCCCGCGGGGGTCAGCTCTTCTCGAAGCGGAAGCCGACCCCGCGGACCGTCGCGATGTAGCGGGGGTTCGCCGCGTCGTCGCCGAGTTTCTTGCGGAGCCAGGAGATGTGCATGTCGAGGGTCTTGGTGGACGACCACCACGTCGTGTCCCAGACCTCCCGCATCAGCTGATCGCGGGTGACCACGCGGCCCGCGTCCCGCACCAGGACCCGCAGCAGGTCGAACTCCTTCGCGGTCAGCTGGAGCTCCTCCTCCCCCATCCAGGCCCGGTGCGACTCCACGTCGATCCGCACCCCGTGCGTCGCCGGGGCCGGGGCCGGCTCGGTCGCGCCGCGGCGGAGGAGGGCGCGCACCCGGGCCAGCAGCTCCGCCAGGCGGAAGGGCTTGGTCACGTAGTCGTCCGCCCCGGCGTCGAGCCCGACGACGGTGTCGACCTCGTCGGCGCGGGCCGTCAGCACCAGGATCGGCACCGTGTGGCCCTCGGCGCGGAGTCTCCTCGCGACCTCCAGGCCGTCCATCCCCGGCAGGCCGAGATCCAGCACCACCAGATCGACACCGCCCGCGAGCCCCGCGTCGAGCGCGGCCGGGCCGTCCTCCCGCACCTCGACCTCGTACCCCTCCCGGCGCAGTGCGCGGGCCAGCGGCTCGGAGATGGAAGCGTCGTCCTCGGCGAGCAGTACACGGGTCATGGAGTGATGGTAGTCCGCGGGACGTTCACACCGGGGCATGATCCACAACCCCTGTAAGTCGTGGGTTCGATCATGACTACGACCTTCGATTAGGGGCATACGGTTCCACGGCCACCTGTGATCCGTGTCTCAAGTCCTTCCTTATCCGACACTGTCATGTCGTATGGTGTCGAGTACGCCTGTAGCACTACACGGAGACCTTTGGCCTGCCGCGCAACAAGCCAGCAGTCGGCAGCGGTGGCGAGCCAAGGGTCTCTTCTGTGCGCGGGTCCGGAGATACCGGGCCCGCAGACAGTGAATGACCTGTGGGCCGGGCCCCGGGCGCAAAGTCGCCCCCGGGGTGTGGATCCCGTTGCGGACTTGTCCTCCCGCCTCCGGCCGTGCCGGAGCGAACCTCCCGGGCGTGGGGTGGGGCAGTTCCCGTACCGGTGCCGGTCACCCCCACCGGGCGCGTCCCGCTCACCGAAGCAGCGCGTCCCGACAGCAAGGAACGTCCATGGCGTCAAGCCTGACGAAGGACTCGGCCGGCTCCGCCGCCGCCGAGAAGACCTTCTTCGGCCACCCCCGCGGCCTGGCCAATCTGTTCATGACCGAGATGTGGGAGCGGTACAGCTTCTACGGAATGCGGGCTCTGCTCGTGCTCTACCTGGCCACGAATGTGGCCGACGGTGGACTCGGCATGAAGGACGCGACAGCGGTCGCGATCTACTCCGTCTACAACGCCATGGTCTACCTGCTCGCCCTCCCGGGCGGCTGGCTGGGCGACCGGGTGTGGGGCGCGCGCAAGGCGACGGCCATCGCCGGCGTGATCATCATGACCGGCCACTTCCTGCTGGCCGTCCCCGCCAGTGTCTCGTTCTTCATCGGCCTGGCGTTCATCGCCGCGGGATCGGGCCTGCTCAAGGCCAATATCTCAACGATGGTCGGCCAGCTCTACACCGACAAGAACGACCCCCGCCGCGACGGCGGCTTCACGATCTTCTACATGGGCATCAACCTCGGTGCCTTCTTCGCCCCGCTCACCATCGGCTGGGTGGGTCAGAAGGTCGACTGGCACCTCGGCTTCGCGATGGCCGGTGTCGGTATGGCGATCGGTCTGGTCTTCTACTTCCTGGGCTTCCGCAATCTGAGCGAGGAGTCCCGGGTCGTGCCCTCGCCGCTGACCGCCGAGGAGCGCTCCGCGCTCGTCCGGAAGGCGCTGATCTGGCTGGGCGTCGCGGTCGCCGCGTACGCGGTCGTCGGTCTCTCGGGCGCGTTCACCGTCGACTGGGTGCTGTGGCCGCTGACCATCCTCGGTCTGCTGCTGCCGACGTGGTACCTGTTCCGCATCAGGCGGGACAAGGACCTGTCGACGCTGGAGCGGGCCCGGATGTCGGGGTACATCTGGTTCTTCGTCGCCGCCGCCGCGTTCTGGGCGATCTACGACCAGACCGGTTCGGTGCTCTCGCTCTTCGCGAAGAACGACACCGAGCCCACGCTCTTCGGCTTCGAGTTCCCGACGACCTGGTTCCAGTCCCTGAACCCGCTCTTCGTGATGGCGCTCGCGCCGGTCTTCGCGATGCTGTGGGTGGCGCTCTTCAAGCGCGACAGGGAGCCGAGCACGCTCTCCAAGTTCGCCCTGGCGCTGGTGCTGGTCGGCGGCTCGTTCGGCGTGATGATGGTGGCGCAGGGCCTCGCGGCCGGCGATGCCAAGGTCTCCCCGATGTGGCTGGTCACGGTCTACTTCATGCAGACCGTCGGTGAGCTGTGCCTCTCCCCGGTCGGCCTGTCGCTGACCACCAAGCTCGCCCCGCAGAAGTACGCCGCCCAGATGATGGGCGTCTGGTTCCTCGCGCTGACCGCGGGCAACTCGGTGATCGCGCTGCTCCAGCTCCTCGGCGCGCCGACCGACACCCAGGGCTGGTTCGCCAGCCAGGGTGTGATCGCCGCCCTCGCGGGTGTCGCGATCTTCATGATGCGCCGGAAGGTGAAGCCGCTCCTCGGCGGAGTGAACTGACGGCTCCACGAGCCCGAGGCCACCGAGGCCGGCGAGGGCCCGCCGCACCGGTTCCGTACCGGTGCGGCGGGCCCTTCTCCCTGCGTGCGGCCGTACGGTCAGCACCCCGGTCTCCCGGGGGCGGACCTCGGCGGGGCCGCCCCCGGGGCGCCCGGAGCGGGGCGGGCGGGGGTCCGGGGGCGCACCCGGTCGACGGCGGCCATGCCGATACGGAACAGGGCCGCCGGTACGACCACGGCGAGCAGCACCCAGAACGCGGTGACCCCCCAGGGCCTGGGCACCTCCCAGGGCCGCGACACGAGCGTCCGGCCGCCGTACCGCACCGAGACGGCGTAGTCGCCGTGGGCTCCCGCCGACAGCTCCACCGGCAGGGCGACCAGGGCTCTGCGGCCGGGCTGGATCGTGCCGCGCCAGCGCCGCTCCTCCCACCGGGGCGCGTAGACGCCGTGCGCGGTGCCGATCCGGAAGACGGGGTCCCGCACGGGGGTGGTGCCGAGGTTGCCGACGGTGAGGACGAGCCGCCGGGCGGGCGGGGCGCCGAAGAGGACCAGGACGCCGGAGTCGCCTTCGAGGCGGGCGGCGGTCAGCACGGCGAGCTTTCCGTCCGGGGGGCGCGGGAGCGGCGCGGTGGGGTGGCCGGTGACGGTGAGGGGGGCGTCCGCCGCGGCCCGGTCGGCGGTGACGGCCGCCGCGTGGACGACGCAGGGGCAGGGCCGGGGAGGCACGGCGACGGGGAGCTTTCCGCTGAAGCCGCCCGCGCTGTCGGTGGTGACCGTGCGGCCCTGGGCGTTGGCGCAGCTGTTGGTTCCGCCGATCATGTTCTGTCCGCAGATGAGCAGGGTGAGCAGGGCCCGGGGCCGCCATCCGCCGCCGCTGACGGTGATCTCCTCGCCCTCGGCGGCCCGCTCGGCGGAGAGCCGGACCGAGGGCGGGCTCTCCGCCGCCGGGGCGGGCCCCGCGCAGGCCACCAGGAGCAGCAGGGCGCACAGGCAGAGCAGGACGGGGGGACCCAGGGGGGCGGGCGGACGCGGGGGCGCCCCCGGGAGGCGGAGGCGGGGACGGAGGCGGAGGCGGGGCGCCCTCATCGTCAGCCCGTGGTCCGCCGGCCGCCGCGCCTGGTCAGCCAGAGCACTCCGGCGGCCCCGGAGAGCAGCACGGTGCCGCCGAGCGTGCCGAGCGCGACCGCGGAGTCCAGCGGGCCGGTCCGGGGCAGCTCGTCGGAGCCCGTACCGCCGGAGCCGGAGCCGTCCGAACCCGTACCGCCCGAATCCGTACCGCCCGAATCGCTGCCGCCGGAGCCGGAGCCGTCCGACCCGCCCGAACCCGAGCCGGTCACCGTCAGCTCCAGCGACGGCTTCGGGCTGTTCTGGGGCGTGCAGGTCGTGGTCGTGCCGAGCGCCTTGATCGTCAGCACCCCGGCCGTGAACGTGACCTTCCCGCTCTTCCCCGGGGTGTACGTCCCGGAGAGATCGCTGATCTTGATGGCGGTGTTGGCGGGGATCGCCTCGGCGTTCGCCGGCCCGGACACCGCGACCGTGCCCGAATCCGCGCCCCCCAGGCTGATCTTCGCGCTGGGACTCATCGCCCCCTTGCCCAGCTCCACCGGGCTGGAGGAGACACCCTTCCGGAAGGACATCGTCAGCTGGTACGAGCTGCCGCTCTTCACGGCCCGGATGTCGATCGGCGAGACCGCGGTCTTCACCCCGATCGGGGTCTGGCACCTGTAGTCGACATCGACGACGGTGGCGTGCGCGGCCGGGGCGGCGGTCAGCACCACCGGGCCCGTCACCGCCGCCGCGAGCAGGAGAGCCGTCCGTTTCCGGTATCTCACCTCAGAGCCCCCTCAGGCCGGAGATCATCGCTTGCCGTCCGAAGCCTCCGCCCGGGATTACTGACGTGGCATCAGATGGGCGCTCAAGGTACGCCGGGAGACCTGGAGAGGGAAGACGGAGAGCGCGCCTAGTCGGCGCGTCCGGGGGTCCTCCCCCCGGACGCGCCGCCCCGGGGGGAGGACCCCCGGAAAGGGGCACGGAGGGGGCACGGAGGCGTACGGAAAAGGGGCGGGCGCGGCCCCGCACGGCCGCGCCCGCCCCCGTACAAGGGGTAACGGGCCCTATCCGGGCGCCGCCAGCTCCGCCCACACGGTCTTTCCGGGCTCGTCCGGCACCCGGATGACACCCCAGTCGAGGCAGAGCCGCTCGACGATGAACATGCCGTGGCCACCGGGCCGCCCCGCGCGGTGCGGGGTGCGGGGCGCGGGCTGGCCCGCGCCCCGGTCGGTGACCTCCAGGCGCAGCACCTTGTTCTCGCAGCGCACGGTCAGTTCCTCGGGGCCCTCGGCGTGCAGACAGGCGTTGGTGACCAGTTCGGAGACGACCAGCAGGACATCCTCGGCCGCGGCTCTGCGGTCGGCGGTGGCCGCGGGCAGCCAGCCCCAGTCGTACAGCGCCTGGCGGGTGAAGTCACGGGCGAGGGGGACGATGCCGCTGGCGCTGCCCAGGGCAATGCGCCGCACCGCCCCTCCGGACACACCGGAGGGAGCGTCCGCGACGACATCGTCCGGCTCGGGGCCGAGGTCGCCCGGCTGCTGCGGCCGGGTGGTGCTCATCAGCGCTTCACCTCACCGATCCACCAGTTCGCCATCCATGTACACAACGCCGCCGCACTGCCGTCCCTGCCATCCGTCCGGCACTGCCGCCTCCCGATTCACCACGCGCACCGCTCCCCCGCGCCCGTACATCAGAGTGCCGGACCTCCGGCCCTCCGCACGGGCTCATGGCAGTTCTCCTGCCCTGGCATGGGGTGACAACACTCACTACGCCCCCAGCGGAAAATCTCACCCGTCCCGGAAGCCCCGGAAGTCTCCCGGACCGGGCCCCGGCCGTCAGCCCGCGAGGGCCTCGTCCAGGGAGTCGTGGACGGTGAAGACCGCCTCGGCCCCGGTGATCTCCAGCACCCGCGCCACCACCGGCAGCATCCCGGCCAGATGGACGCCGCCTCCGGCGGCCTCCGCCTTCAGCCGGGCGGCCAGCAGGACGTTGAGTCCGGTCGAGTCGCAGAACTCCAGTGCGGAGCAGTCGACCACCAGCCGGGAACGACCTTGCGCGAGCGCCTCCTCCAGGGGGGTGCTCAGCAATTCGGCGGTGTGGAAATCCAGTTCACCCGCCGGTTTCAGCACTTCACTGCGGCCCTCGGTCCGAACCTCGACCTGAAGCCGGCCACGATTCGCGCTGCCGACCGTTGCGCGGTCCATGCCCGTCCCTCTTCACCGTCTCGTACATCCGCTGTGACATTTCCGGTCACGGCACGCACGGGGTGACCAATTCTGTCGCCATGTGCCCTGGTGGCCCTGGGGCCTCAACCGTGACTTCCGGCGAACATTACGCCTTCCCCGGGGCGACAGGCCAGCGGAACTCCCTCACCAAAGCCCTATATAGGATAAATGCCACTTGCAACCAATCGCCGATACCAGGTAGGGCTGGTGGAGAACAGACAGAACACGCCAACCACACGACCGGCTCTGGAGGCGCCGCTCACCGCAGCGCGCACACATGGCACCGGCTGCCGCACGCCGAGAACGATGGAGGAGACCCATGTCACCCCGGCTGGACCCCGCCCCCGCCGCCCACGCCGCCACCGTCACCGTCACCGCCGCGTCCCCCGTTTCACTCCCGGGCCCGGAGACTCTCGCCGAGTCCCCCGACGATCCCTTCGACGAAGCCCTTGAGCCCCTTCCCGCGATCCCGCCCTTCGCGGAGATCGGCGCGCTGGACGCCCGGGCCCTCTCGAAGACCCTCTTCGCCCGGCTGGAGCTGCTGGAGGAGGGCACCCACGACCACGCGTACGTCCGCAACACCCTCGTGGAACTCAACCTCGCGCTGGTCAAGTTCGCCGCCGCCCGGTTCCGGGCCCGCAGCGAGCCGATGGACGACATCATCCAGGTCGGCACCATCGGTCTGATCAAGGCGATCGACCGCTTCGAACTCAGCCGCGGCGTGGAGTTCCCCACCTTCGCCATGCCGACGATCATCGGCGAGATCAAGCGCTTCTTCCGGGACACCAGCTGGTCGGTGCGGGTGCCGCGCAGACTCCAGGAGCTCCGGCTCGAACTGGCCAGGGCCACGGACGAGCTGTCCCAGCGGCTGGACCGCGCCCCCACCGTCACCGAGCTGGCCGGGCATCTGGGTATCGCCGAGGACGAGGTCGTCGAGGGGATGGCCGCGAGCAACGCCTACACCGCGGGCTCGCTGGACGCCCGCCCCGAGGGCGACGACGGCGACTCCGAGGGGACCCTCGCCGACCGGATCGGCTACGAGGACCACGGCATCGAGGGCATCGAGTACATCGAGTCCCTCAAGCCGCTGATCGCGGGCCTCGCCCCACGGGACCGTAAAATTCTCTCCCTCCGTTTCGTGGCCGGCCTCACCCAGTCGGAGATCGGCGAGGAGCTGGGAATCTCCCAGATGCATGTCTCCCGGCTGCTCTCCCGCACCCTGGCCAAGCTGCGGAAAGGGCTCACCGTCGAGGAGTGAGCCGGCAGTGAGCGCCGGGCCGCGCGGCCGTCCGGGACAGGGCCCCTTTCCGCCACGGAGGGGGCCTTTCCGCTTGGTTGGCGGGCCGGGCGGGCCGGGCCGCATTGAGCGCGGGGCCCGCGGGAGGACAAAATGGTGCGCGGGGAGGGCTGCCCACCCGCGCGCACGGCACGAGAAGAGCGGTGCGCCGGCCTAGGGGCAGAGAACGCGTGTACATACCGTCGTGCCGAACGGGGCTCCGACAAGACCCGTGCCACCAGCGCCCGCAGGGCCGGGCCGGTGGCTGACACCATCCGGCTGCGCGGGCCGGCGGCCCCGGAGCCGGGGCCTGAGCGGAGGACGACGACCACCGGAGCCGCAGGAGCCACTGGAGGTGCCGGAGCCACCGGACGTGAGGCGGGGCCGGGGCCGGGGTCCGCGAGCGGGCCGGGCCCCGGGCCGCGGCGGGCCGGGACCGAGGTGACCGGCGCGGAGGCGGACGGCCCCGAGGGCGGGGCCGACTGCGGTGCCGGGGCCGAGGGCGCCAGTGGCGACTCCATGTTCCGCAACGCCTATGCCCTGATGCTCTCCACCGGTGTCTCGGCCGCGCTGGGCCTCGGCTTCTGGCTGGTCGCCGCCCGCTACTACACCAAGGAGTCCGTCGGCGAGGGCTCCGCCGCCATCGCCGCCATGCGGCTGCTCGCCTCCATCACCGCGACCACGATGATCGGCGCGGTGGTGCGCTATGTGCCCCGCGCCGGGCGCGCCACCGGTCCCCTGGTGTGGCGGACCTATCTGTTCAGCTCCCTCGTGGTGGCCCTGGCCTCCACCGTCTTCCTGCTCACCCTCGATCTGTGGGGCTCCTCCTACGAGCCGCTCGACGGGCTCTGGCCGGGGCTGTTCTTCATCGCCGCCTGTATCGGCTGGGCGCTGCTGACCCTCCAGGACGGCGTCCTCACCGGGCTGCGCAAGGCCGTCTGGGTGCCGGTGGGCAACGCCGTCTTCTCCGTCGGCAAACTGGTGCTCCTCGCGGCCTTCGCGACCACCCTGCCCGTGCTCGGCATCTTCGTCTCCTGGGCCGCGGCCATGGCGCTCTCCGTGCTGCCGCTGGCCTGGCTGATCTTCCGCAGGCTCATCCCCCGGCAGGCCGCCGCCGACCGGGACCGCGAACCGCCGGGGATGCGGGAGATCGGCCGCTTCCTCGCCGGGGACTCGGCCGGCTCGCTCTTCTCGCTGGCGATGATCAATCTGCTGCCGGTGATGGTCGCGGTCCGCTTCGACGCGGCCCACAACGGCTTCTTCTACATCGCCTACACCGTGGGCGGCACGATGGAGTTCATGGCCATCAACATGGCCTCCTCGCTCACCGCGCACGCCTCGCACAGCCCGGAGACCCTGGCCGCCGGGGTGCACGGGGCGCTGCGCCGGATGGCGGTGCTGCTGGTGCCGGTGGTGCTGGTGCTGGTGATCTTCGCGCCGCAGATCCTGGCGCCGTTCGGCCCGGAGTACGCCGAGAACGGCACCACCGTGCTGCGGCTGCTGGCCGCCGCCGCGCTGCCGCGCGTGGTGGTCGAGCTGTACATCGGGGTGCTGCGCGTCCAGGGCCGTACGGGGATGCTCGCCGCGCTCCAGAGCACGATGTGCGCCCTGGTGCTGGGCAGCGCCGCGCTGCTGCTGGGCCCGGCCGGGATCGCGGGCGCGGGCTGGGCGATGCTCGGCTCGATGACGCTGGTGGCCCTCGTCTCCGCGCCCGGGCTGCGCTCGGCGCTCTCCAGCCGCGAACCGAGGCCGTCCCGGGTGGCCGCCCTCTTCCACCGGAGCCCCGGGAAGAAGACCGAGTACGGCACCGACTGGGCCCGCAGGGCCGCCGAGCGGCGGGAGCGGGAGCAGGTCAGGGCCCGGGAGTACGCCGAGGAGTACGGCGAGGACTGGGCGCGGCACACCGCGTATCTGCGCGGCGCGCACAACGACACCGCCACCCCGGCCTTCGGCATCCCGGTCTATCTCGCGGCCCGCCCCGAACCGGTGCCGGAACCCCTGCCGGGACAGGGGCAGGGACAGGGGCAGGGGCAGGGACAGGGACAGGGACAGGCCGACGCGGCCTTCGAGAACCGGCTGGCGCTCATCCTGTGGCTGCTGCTCGGCATCTCCGTGACGCTGTTCTGGGTGCCGCTGCTGTACGCCCCGGACATCGCCTTCGACCGGCTGTCGGGCACCGGGCTGATCCGGGCGCTGCCGCCAGTCACCGTCACGGCGGGGGTGCTGCTGATCGTGGTGCACTGCGCGGCCCTGTCGCTGCTGCGCCCGCGCACCGGGCTGCTGGGCACGGGCACCCTGGTCACCTTCGCCGCGCTGCACGCCTCCCCGGCGGCGCTCGGCTGGGAACCGGAGCCGGTGGACGGCGCGTGGTACGGCACACTGGCCCGGTTCCTGGCCTCCGCCGGAGGGCTGGACGGCACCGAGCCGCTGCTGCGCTGGCTGCCGGCGCTCTGTCAGCTGCTCGCCCTGGTCGCGGCCCTCGCGATCGGCCGGGCCTCGGGGCTTCCGGTCGCGGCGCAGTGGGGTGCACTCTGGCTGCTCGCGGTGTGCGGCTGGGCCTTCCAGCGGTCACTGGCGCCGGTCGCGCTGCCGCTGCAACTGGCCCTCACCTGCGCCGCGCTCGCCATCATCTGGATACGCATCGCGCGGACGCGCAAGGCGCGCACCGCGCCGTCGAGGAACTGAGCCACCTGGGGTGAAGCGTGCAACAACCAGCCATCGAGACCGGGAGACCCCTGGCGCTCCCCGAAGCGGGGAGCGCCGACGGGCACCGGGAGGACCGGCCGGGCCCGGGCGGCCCTCCCGGGGGCGGCTCCGGTCCCTCCGGGGTGCGTGACCTCTTCGCCGACCCGGCGCGGCGGCGCGGCTTTCTGCTGCTCGCCGCGCCGCTGGCCGCCGCGCTCGTCCTGTGGGCGGTCGCGGTGGCGCTCACCGATGTCTCCGATCTGACCGACTACGGCCTGTTCGCCGAACTGCCGGCGGTCTACTGGATCGGTCTGGTGACCCTGACCGCCGGGTTCTGGATCTGTGTCCGGGACCCGGCGCGCGGCAACTGGTGGTCCTTCGCCTACACCGCGGGTCTGCTGGTGATGCTGCGGGCGACCGCCGCCGCCGTCTATCCCACGCCGCTCTACGCCTGGGCCTGGAAGCACGACGCGGTCATCGAGCATCTGCTGACCGCGGGCCGGCTCCAGCGCGGTGCGGAGCTGGGCGACATGGCGGTGTACGACCAGTGGCCCGGCTTCTTCGCGGCGCAGGCCGCGCTGGTGCGGCTGACGGGGGCGGAGAACGCGCTGGCGTTCATGGCCTGGTGGCCGCTGTTCTCCTCACTGCTGCTGCTCGCGCCGCTGCTGCTGATCTACCGCACCTTCACCCAGGACCGGCGGCTGATCTGGACCGCTGTCTGGCTGTTCTCCGTCGGCAACTGGGTGGGACAGGACTACTTCTCGCCCCAGTCGCTGGCCTTCGCGCTCTATCTGGGGGTCATCGCGGTGGCCCTGCGGCGCGCCGAGCGCCCGGCCCCCGGCCGGCGCTCCCGGCAGGTGGTGTGGACCGTGCTGCTGATACCGCTGATCGCCGCGATCGTCATCGCGCACCAGCTCACACCGGTGATGCTCGCGGTGGGGCTCGCCGCGCTCTGTCTGATGCGGCGCTACCGCGACTGGACGCTGCTGATCGCGCTGCTCCTGGTCTTCCTGGCCTGGAACCTGACCGCGTCGCTGCCGTTCCTCAGGGAAGCGGTCCCCGACATGATCAGCAACTTCGGCAAGGTCGCCGACAATCTGGAGACCGGGTACGGCGCGACACCGACCGGCACCGGGGCGCTGGTGGTCTCCTGGACGGCGCGACTGCTGTCGGCGGGTGTGGTGCTGCTCGCCGTGATCGGGGTGCTGCGCGGCGGCAGGCCGCTGCGCCGGCGGGCCCGGCCGCTGCTGCTGCTCGCCGGGGTGCCGCTGCTGATGGCGGTCGCCAATGACTACGGCAGCGAAATGATCTTCCGGGTGCTGATGTTCATGCTGCCCGCGCTCTGCTTCTTCGCCGCCGCCGCGCTGATCCCGCAGGCCCGCGCGGAGGCGGCCGGGCGGGGGTCCCGGCGGGCGGCGAAGCAGGCCCCGGGGCCGATGCGCCTCCTGGTGCCCGTGGTGGTGCTGACCGTGCTGACCGCGCTCTTCGTGCCCAGCTACTCGGGCAAGGACCGGCTGAGCTACTTCCCGCCCGAGGAGGTCGAGCTCGTCCAGCGCCTCTTCGACCAGGCGCCGGACGACTCCCTGGTGGTCGCGGCGCACCGCAACTACCCGCTCGCCTACGAGGAGTACTGGCGCGTGGGGCACTACTGGTTCCTGGACGACGCCAAGACCCATGTGGACAAGATCCTCAAGAACCCGGCGGACCGGCTCGCCCGGGACATGGCCGGGGTGAAGGCGCCCGCGCGCGGGTATCTCCTGCTCACCCGGGGACAGATCGCCAACTCGGAGATGAACGGCATGCTCAGGGCCGCGCAACTGCGGCACATCGAGCGGTCGGTGGCGGATTCGCCGCTCTTCGAGGAGGTGGCCCGCAACAGCGCGGGGGTGGTCTTCCGGCTGAAGCGGCAGCCCGGCCCGGCAGGCTCCACCCCCGGCAAGGACTCCGCCTCCGGCAAGGACTCGGCCTCCGGCTCCGGCTCCGGCAAGGACTCCGCCTCCGGCAAGGACTCGGCCTCCGGCTCCGGCGACAGTCCCGACACCAGCTCCGACGGCTCATCGGAAAGAAGCTCATGACCCCCGACCGCCGTGCGCTCGTCCTCCGCGCGCTGCCGCCCGCCGCCGGCTGGCTGGCCATCGCCGCCACCGCCCTGCCCGACGCCTCGCCGCCGCGCGTGCTGCCCGTCGTCCTCTTCCTGCTGCTGGGGCCGGGGGCGGCGTTCCTGCGGCTCTGCGGTCCCGCACTCAGCCGGCACCGCGCGGTCGGGCCGGAGGAGAGCGGGGACAGCGGCTTCGAACGGGACTCCCTCCGGATCGAGCGCCTGGTGCTGATGGTGCTGCTGAGCCTGAGCGCCACCGTCATCGTCGCCACGGCGCTGATCGCCGCCGGGGCGTTCAGCGGGCTGCGGGTGCTGGCGCTGCTCACCCTGCTGGCGATGCTCGCCGCCTGCTGCCCGGAGCTGTCGTCGGGCGGCAGGCACCGGGCGGCCCAGGCCCCGGCCCCGGCCGCTCCCGCCGACCGGGCGGAGGGCTCGGCGCCATGACGGAAGGACCCCGCCGTCGCCCCGCCCGGCGCAGGACCTGGCTCCTGGCGCTGGCCACCGCCGGAGCGCTCCTCGTGGGCGCGGGCGCCGTCGCCGTCCAGCGTTCCGCCGGGGACGGGGACGGCACGGCCGCCCGCCCCGCCCCGGCGGCCGACTGCCGGCCGACCAGGCTGCTGGAGCCCCGGTGCGGCGCCTGGTTCGGCGCGTACGTCCGGCACCAGAAGCACGACCTGGAGGAGAAGGTCCTCGCGTACGAGAAGCGCGCCGGACGGCGGCTGGACATCGTCTACGCGTACCACGACATGTCCACCGGCGGAGTGGAGGGCACCCTGCTCAGCGAGCAGGAGCAGCGGGTGGGGCGGGAGCGGATGCTGCTGCTGTCCTGGGAGAGCAAGTGGTGGGGCGGGAGCGGGGAGCAGCAGCCCCGGTGGACGCAGATCTCCTCGGGCGCGCTGGACCGGACCGTCATCGATGTCCAGGCCGAGCGGATCAAGCGGTACGGGAAGCCGCTCTTCCTCTCCTTCGACCTGGAGATGGACAACCGGGTGCCCGAGGACGGCACCCCGGCCGAGTTCGTCGCCGCCCACCGGCACATCCACGACCGGTTCCGGAAGCTGGGCGTGACCAATGTGGTCTGGGTCTGGAACATCACCGGGTACGAGGGCAACAACAAGCTCTTCCGGCAGCTGTACCCGGGCGACGCGTATGTCGACTGGATCGGCTACAACCAGTACAACTACTACCGCTGCCACGACGCCGCGTGGATGAGCTTCGAGGAGACCCAGCGGGCGTCCCACGCGTGGATCAGGAAGAACATCTCCGACGAGAAGCCCCTGATGCTCGCGGAGTTCGGCACCGCCGACGACCCGGAGCGCCCCGAGCGGCAGGCCGGCTGGTACCGCGAGGTGCCCCGGGTGGTGAAGTCGCTGGACGGGGTCCGGGCCGCGCTCCAGTGGAACTGGCGCGACGAGGGGCCCGGCTGCGATCTCTCCCTGGCCCGGGACACGTCCTGGGACAGCCTGCGCACGGCGGTCTCGGACCCGTACTTCCACCAGCCGCGCCCCTGAGTCCACCCGGGGCACGGCGGCGGGCGGCGGGCGGGGTCAGCCGGCGAAGGTGTGGCCCCGGACGGCCGCCCGGCCCCGCCGGTACCACCGCCAGCCGACCGTGCGCAGCGAGTCGCCGGGAGGGGCGGGGCGCGCGCCCCGCCCCTCCATCCACGCCTCGACGTCCGCGACGGTGTGGGTGCACCGCACGATGAGCCGGGAGATGCGGTAGGTCTCGTCCCGCTGGGAGCTGAGCGCGTGCCGGACCGCCACCGCCGAGGCGTACCCCTCCCGGAGCGCCGCCCCGCGCACCTTCCGGCTGTTGTAGCCGTGCGGATAGGCGAGATGGGCCACCTCGTGCCCCAGGAGCTGCTCCAGGGCGTCCTTGGGCTCGCGCAGCTCGCGGCGGAGGGCCGC
Source organism: Streptomyces sp. NPDC001985 (assembly GCF_040296845.1). Classification (NCBI taxonomy): domain Bacteria; kingdom Bacillati; phylum Actinomycetota; class Actinomycetes; order Kitasatosporales; family Streptomycetaceae; genus Streptomyces; species Streptomyces sp. NPDC001985. Next base: position 23,439 of record NZ_JBEOYB010000071.1, on the reverse strand, counting down.
GGCCGGGAGGGTGTCCAGCTGGGCGTGGGTCACCGTGTGCGTGCCGACCTCCATGCCGTACTGCTCGAGCAGCCGCACCTCCGAGAGCGTCATCATCGGCGCCGGGGGCAGCAGGCTGCGCAGCCCCGGGGTGATCGCCCCCGTGGTCAGATACGCGGTCGCGGGCAGCTCGCGCTCGGCCAGCTCCTCGGCGGTGTGGCCCGGGAGGTCGGCGAACCCGTCGTCGAAGGTGAGCACCACCGGGCGCGCGGGCAGCGGCGCGGTGCCCGTGAGCCCGGCGATGAGCGCGCCGATGGTGATGGGGGTGCGCCCGCTGGCCACCACCGCGTCGAGCTGGGCGACGAACTCCTTGGGCGCGACGGTGAACTCGGCGATCCAGTCCGGTGGGTCGTCCATGACGGCGTGGTAGAGCAGTACGGGGATGTGGGGCGACGTCGCCACCGTGCCGTCACTCATGTCCGGGCCTCTTGTTCTCAACAGCCGTGCCACGGCGGCCGGATTCCCCGGACGCGGCGGCGCGCTCTGACATATCCGACGGGTCCGGCCAGCATGCCCCGGCGCTCCAGCCGGGAGAGCTGCCGCGGCCAGGCGTGGCCCTGTGCTCCATGGGCGCCGGGGACGGCCGCCTCGGCGGTGTCGCGGTGGGCGGTGATGGTCCGGGCGTGGGCCAGGCCCCGGGGGAGCTTCCGCAGCAGGGCGGGGATCAGGGCGGGGCGGCGGACCAGGAGGGCGGTGAGGTACGCGGTGAGCCCGGCCCCGTATCCGTACGCCTGGTTGGTGAGGTCCCGCCAGGTCTCGCGGTGGTGGTGCCAGACCAGGGCCTCGGGGGTGTAGCACAGCCGGTGGCCGGCGGCGAGCACGCTGACGAAGGCGTAGAGGTCGTCGCCGCCGCGCGCGGGGGTGCCGGTGCCGGTGGCGGGGTCGAAGCCGCCCGCGGCGCGCAGGGCCGCCGCCCGGAAGGCCATGTTGGCGCCGGAGCCGAAGCTTCCGGCGGTGAAGGGGAAGAGCGGTTCGTCGGCGGGCGGGGCGGCCGGGTCCCAGGTCCTGGGCGCGAAGCCCTTGGCGAAGCCGCCGTGGCTCTCCAGCAGGATCTGGGCGGGGGTGCCGAGCCGGGCGGGCAGGATCAGTCCCGTCGTACAGCCCAGGCCGGGGTCGGCGGCGAAGGGGGCGGTGAGCGCGGTGAGCCAGTGCGGGTCGGCGATCACATCGTCGTCGGTGAAGGCGATGACCTCGCCGGCGGCGACGGCGACGCCCCGGTTGTGGGCGATGGCGAGCCCGGGGACCTCCTCCCGGACATAGCGGACCCGGTCCCGGTAGGCGCCGGAGACGAGGTCCTCGGTGCCGGTGGTGAGAGGGGCGTTGTCGACGACGACGATCTCGAAGCCGGGGTGGTCCTGGGCGAGCAGGGAGTCGAGCGCCCGGGCGAGCTGCTCGGGGCGCTCACGGGTGGCGATCACCACGGAGACCGTGGGCGCGGGCTCCCGGGGGTCGGTGGGGTCGGTGGCTATGCCATCGGCGTGGCCACCGGCGTGGTCATCACGGACGGGGTGAGCCGGGGTGCGGGCCAGCAGGGCGCGGGCCTCGGCGGCCACGGCGTCGGCGGGGTTCTTGCCGGGCGGGACGCGGCAGACGACGGTGGCGGCGGGCCGCCCGCGCAGCCTCACCAGGGCGTAGACATCGCCGCCGGCGATCTCGGGGCCGGTGCCGGGCGAGGGCCCGACCCCCCCGAACCCGATGACGGCGCCCTCCGGGCCGTCCAGATCGAGCTGGGCGACCTGGAGGGGCGCCGGGCTGGGTGGGTTGTCCATGGTCATATTCCTCGCGTGTGTGAGCGCCGAGCCGCCGGTCCCGGTGGCCGGGACCTCCGGAGCATGCGGCGGATGAGCAGTATGTGGCCTGCGGGCCGGATGTGATCCGCTGTTGGCCGGCATTCGGTCGGTTTTCCCCGGCATACGACCGGTTCGCGGCGGAGGCGGGCGGGGCGGCCGAGCCGGGTGGCCGCCGAGGTCAGCCGCCCCGGACCCCGCCGATACGGGTCAGGGTCTCCCGGGCGTACCCGGCCAGCCGGGGCCGGTCGCGGACGAACCGGTGGGTGCGGCGGGCGGGTTCACGGCTCACCCAGTGGAGGGCGGCCCCCATCCCGGGGCGGGTCGACGCCCCCTCGTGGACCCTGAGCCGCCCGGTCATCAGCGAGCCCTTGTACCGGGCCGCGCCCCGGCCCAGATCGAGCAGTCCGATCCCGGCAGCCGCCGCGGCCTCCGCCATCCGCAGCAGCAGGACGAGCCCCGGGGAGTAGCGGGCGAAGCGGGGGTCGTACGCGGGGAACCAGTAGGCCAGGGCGCCGGGCGAGCGCAGGCCGAAGTGGGCGGAGACCGGCCGCCCTCCCGCGTACAGCACCGAGAGGACCCCGGAGCAGCCGGGCGTACGGGTCTTGTGCAGCAGCCGGACGAGATCGCTGATCCACCGCTGGGCGAAGCGGTCGCCGCGGCCGGTTCTGCGGTACTGGGCGGACTTCCACTCCATCAGGGTGCGCAGGGCCGCGGGGTCGCGCTCGTCGAAGACGAACCGGACCCCGCCCTGCGCCCGGCCGAGCCGGCGCTCCTTGGCGAGAGTGGAGCGGAGGAAGGTGGGCGACTGGGCGCGCAGCTCCTTCTCGTACGTCTCGTACCCCGCGCCGAGGTCGATCACCGGGGAGTCGAATCCCTCGGCGCCGCCGGGGAGGAAGAGGTCCTGGCCGGCCTCCAGGTTGTCGTACCGCCAGGCGGAGAGGGAGCAGGCGCGCAGCAGCCGGGGCGCGGTGATCTCCAGACCGGGGCGCAGGACCGCGCCCTGGCTGTCGGAGACACCGAGGCCGATCGCCCGGCCCTGGCCCCAGGGGCCGGTCTCGTACGGGAAGAAGCCGGCCCGCTCGCCGCCGAGGCCGAGCAGCGCGACCCGGGCGGCGGGGCGCACCCGGCCCACGGCGACGGTGAACTCGGGTTCCATGAAGGGGCTCGCGGGCATCCTCGACTCCGCGCGCAGCAGCCGCCAGGAGGCCAGTTCGCCGGGGCCCAGCTCCCCCGGCCGCACCACATCGACCCGTACGTCCCCGTGTCCCCGGGCACCGCTGTCCCGAACGCCGCTCACCCTCATCCCCCCGGTCCTCCCGAGCCTTCCCCCACGGCCCGGCCCGCCCGGCTCCCCGGACGCGACCGTACCGGCCCGTACCCCTCCAGGGTAGGGAACCCCGGCCGCATTGTGGCGAATTCGTGAAGACAGCGATGCCTGAGTGACACCTGATGTTCAAGTGGCGGATGTGACATAGCACGAATGGCCGCCGAGCGCAGCAATAATCCGACGTGACTTGCTCAACCAATATTCGAACGCGGTCAGTTGATCGTAGGATTCGGAATGCTCCCGATATCCCCCGCGGGAGGCGTGCGTGTCCCGGCCCCGTGTCCCGTGGGGCCCGGACGTTCCGCAAGTCCTCGTGAAAGGCTCGGTCTCCGTGGTCGTGGTCTACGTCGTGGTCTCCTCGGACATCAGGTCGAGCAGGTCGAACAGGTCGGGGCGGTCGAACAGGCCGGGCCGGACGCATGAGCCGGGAGGCTCGCCGGTCCGGCGGGCGGGGGCGCCGGCCGGGTGTGCGGGCGCGCCGGCCGGGTGTGCGGGCGCGCCGGCCGGCCCGGGGCGCTCATGGTGAGGCCGAAGGGCGCCGGACCGGGGCGGGACGCCCGGGGCCCCTCCCTGTGGTGGCCGCTGGCGGTCCTCGCCGCGGTCGCCGGGGCCACCGCCCTGGCCGACCAGTACACCCGCACCGGCACCCGTCAGCTGCTGGCCTGGGCGTGCGCCGCCCTCGCCGTGCTGGCGCCGCTCTGGGCCCTCGGCCTGGTCCGGCGGCTGCGCGCCGAGCGGGCCCGCCACGCCGAGTCCCGCGCGACGGCGGAGGCCAGGGCCGCCGAGGTGGTCCATCTGGCGGCGGTGCGGCTGCCCGCGATCAGCGAACGGCTGCGCACCGGCCGCCGCCCCGACTCCGTGCCCGGCCCTCTCGCGCCGGCCGCCGACACCGGCGACGCGTTCGCCCGGGCACTGGAGACGGTCGTGGAGGCGCTCGGCTCGGACGAGGGGGTGCGCAGGGAGCGGGTGCTGCGGGACTCCGTCCAGGCCGCGTTCGAGTCCGTCGCCCGCAATATGCACGCCATGGCCACGGTGCAGCAGCAGGTGCTCGACCGGGTCGAGCGGACCATCGAGGACCCCCGGCTCATGGCGGAGGTGATGAAGGCCGACCACGCCGCCGCGCAGATGACCCGCAAGGCCCAGACCCTGCTGGTGATGTGCGGCATCTGGCCGGCCCGCCGGGAAACCCGGCCGGTCTCGCTGTTCGACTGCGTCCGGGGGGCGCAGTCGCGGATCGTGGAGTTCACCCGGATCGAGGTGCACGGCGGGCAGACGCTGTACGTGGTGCCGCCGGCCGTCGAGGGGCTGATGCACGCCATCGCCGAACTCCTGGAGAACGCGACGGTGTTCTCGCCCTCGCGCACCCAGGTCGTGGTGACCGTGCGCGAGGTGGGCGCCGGGGCGGTGGTGGAGATCGACGACGCGGGGCTCGGCATGCCGCCGGACGTGCTGCGCCAGTCGACGGCCCGGCTCCGCGACGAACTGGACCTGGCGGAGCTGGGCGCGGTGCCCCGGCTGGGGCTCGCGTGCGTGGGCCGCTGGGCGCGGGAGCTGGGGTTCACGGTGGAGCTGACGGGGACCTCGGCGTACGGGGGGACCCGCGCGGTGGCCTTCGTGCCGTACCGCCTGCTGACGGAACCGCTCTCCCACTTCGCGGGCGGGGCGTCGGGGCTGCCCCGGCGCGGGAGGGTCGCCTCCGGCGCGGGCCGGGTGAACGGCTCGGGGGGCGGGCCGTGGGCCTCCGAGGCGGGTGCGGGTGCCGGTGCCGGTGAGGCGGGCTACCCGAAGGCGGTTCCGCCGCCGTTCCCGGGCGCGTACCGGGACACGGGCCCGGGCTCCGGCTCCGGGTCCGGGTCCCACCAGGGCCCGGGGGCAGCGGGCCCGAACACGGACCCGGCCGAGGGCCCGGGCGCCTACCGTGACGCGCCGGCGGCCGGGCTTCCGGAGGCGTACCGGGAGATGCCCTTGGGCGGGCAGCCGGACACGAACTGGGAGACACCCTCCGGGGGACAACCGAACACGTACCGGGAGACACCCTCCGGCGGACAACCGGACACGTACCGGGAGACACCCTCCGGCGGACAACCGGACACGAACTGGGGTGCGGACGCTCACCCCGGTGCCGGCCGGGGCGCGGGCCCGGGCCCGGGGGGATACCCCAGCACCCACCGGGACACGGACGCCGGCGGGCGCGACGGCACGTACCCGGACAGCGGCCGGGGCGCGGACGCCGGCGAGTACCCCGGCGACGGCCGGCACACGGACCCCGGCGAACAGCAGAACGGCTACCGACGCACGACAGCGGACCAACACCCGGACACCCACCAGGCCCCGGACGCGTACCCCGGAACCGGCCGGAGCGCGGGCCCGGGCCCCGGGGGATACCCCGGCACCCACCGGGACGCGGACGCCGGCGGGCGCGACGGCGCGTACCCCCGCACCGGCCCCGGCGGGCGCGGCGGCGGCGAGCAGCGCGGCCCCGACGGGGCGCGGGCTCGTGAGGCGCGCTTCGGGGAGTTCGGGGAGTACGCCGACAACGGCTCCCCGGGAGCCTCCGGGGTGTTCCGGAGCGGCCGGGCGGACGACGGGTCCGGGGCCGGGGGGCGTGAGGGGGCCGACGGGCCGCGGCACGCCGCGCCGCCCCGGCAGCACGAGCGGGACGGCGGCCAGGACCGGCACCCCGGCGCCTACCTCGGGACCGTGCGGGTCTCCGGGTCCTACCCGGACACCCCCCAGCACTCCACCGCCCACCACGAACTCCCCCACCGCCCGGCCGCCCAGCACCCGCCCGAGGCCGGGACGGGCGCCGGGACAGGGGCGCTGCCCCGCAGGCGCAGCCGCCGGGGCGCCGCCGTGGAGGCCGCCGCCCAGACGGCCCTCCAGCCGCAGCCCCCCGCCGCCCCTCCCCTCCCGGAGGACCGCCCCGCCTGGACCCCCGAGGCCGCGCGGGCGTCGGTCGCCAGCGTGGTCTCCGGCTCCCGGCGCGGTCGCGCGGCGCTCGCCGCCACCGACCCCACCCACCCCGACACGCACCATGGAGGCCGGCCTTGACCGGGACCATCACCAGACTCCCCGACCTGGGCTGGATGCTCCGCCCGCTGACCGAGATCCCGGGTGTCCGGCACGCCGTGGTCGTGTCGGAGGACGGTCTGCGGCTCGGCCACGCCTCCGCCGAGAAGCTCACCGGGCCCGTGGCCTCGCTCAGCGTGGGCGAGGCCGAGGCGCTCTCCGCCGCCTGCGCGGCGATGACCATGACCGGCCGGTCCACCGCGGCGCTGCTCTTCGGCCGGGGCGCGGGCGTGCGGCAGCTGATGCTGGAGTCCGAGCACGGCTTCGTCCTCTTCACCCACGCGGGGATCGGCGCGCACCTGGGCGTGGCCACGGACACCGAGGCGGATGTCGGCCTGGTGGCCCAGCGGATGCAGCTCCTGGTGGCGAAGATCGGCGCCCATCTGAGCAGCCAGCCCAGAGACCCGGTGACCGGCTCCTCATGACGGGCCGTCCGGAGGATCGGACCCCCTCGGCGGTGCGCCCGTACGTGATCACCAGAGGCCGCTCGGACACCGGCGGTGAGCCGCTGGCCTGGGAGACCCTGGTGATGGCGACGGACGCCGCGTTCCCGCCGTCCCTCCAGCCGGAGCACCACCGCATCCTGACGCTCTGCCAGGGCCTGCTGTCGGTCGCCGAGGTGGCCGCCCATCTCGGCCAGCCGCCGTCGGTGGTCCAGATACTCCTCTCCGATCTGGTCGAGTGGGGGCTGATCGTGATCCGCCCGCCCATCCCACCGGCCGAACACACCGATGTGACCATGCTCAGAAAGGTCCTCCATGGCCTCGAAAGCCGTCTCTGACGACCCGGACCGGGCGTCGGGACAACCGGGCCCGCACCAGGCGCCGTTCCGGGACATCCCCGGCCCGGGCCCCCAGCCCGGGAAGTACGTCAGCGCCAGTGTGGTGGGCGCGGCGAAGATCCTGGTGGTCGGCCCACTGGGGGTGGGCAAGACCACGCTCATCGGCACCGTCTCGGAGATCAAGCCGCTCTCCACCGAGGCGATGATGACGCAGGCGTCGGCCGGGGTGGACACGGTCACGACCCCGGGGAAGACCACCACCACGGTCGCCCTGGACTTCGGGCGGATCACCATCGACGGCGCGCTGGTGCTCTATCTCTTCGGCACGCCGGGCCAGCAGCGGTTCCTGCCCGCCTGGCGGGACCTGGCCCGGGGGTCGCTGGGCGCGCTGGCCCTGGTCGACACCCGCGATCTGGCGGCGTCCTTCGACGCGCTGGGCAATCTGGAGGACCTCGGGCTGCCGTTCGCGGTGGCGGTCAATGTCTTCCCCGGCAGCCCGCAGTACACGGAGGGCGAGCTGCGGGCGGCGCTGGATCTGCTGCCGGAGACCCCGCTGGTGGCGTGTGACGCGCGGAGCGTGCGCTCCTCGGTGCAGGCGCTGATCGCGCTGCTCGGCCATCTCATCGACACCGTCCCCCCGGAACCGGGCCCGGGCGGCCCCTCGCCGGCGGCGGCCCCGCCGCCCGTCGGCACGACCGTCACGGAGTCCTCATGAGCCTGCCGCCGCACTCCCGGCCGCCCGGGACCGGCGGTGGCCGCTCCCCGGCCGCGACCGCGCTCTACGGGCCGGACCTCGACGGGGACGCGATGCCCGCGCTGTACGAGCGGCTGCGCCGGGCGCACGGCCCGGTGGCGCCGGTGACCATCGCGCCGGGGGTGGGGGCGTGGCTGGTCCTCGGTCACCGGGAGCTGCTCCGGCTCACCCGCGAGGAGCAGGACTTCTCGCACGACCCGCGCCGGTGGACCCTGCTGCGGGAGGGCCGGGTGCCGCCGGACTCCCCGATCATGCCGATCATCGGCTGGCGCCCGGCGCTGCTCTTCGCCGACGGGCAGCAGCACCGGCGGATGCGCACGGCGGTGTCCGACGCGCTCGCCGGGATCAACGGGCACGAACTGCGCCGCACCGTGAAGGCGGCGGCCGAGCGGCTGATCGCGGACTTCGCCGACCGCCGCGAGGCCGATCTGGTGGCGCACTACGCCCGGCGGCTGCCGGTGCTGGTGATCATCGGTCTGCTCGGTCTCGACGAGCGCGTCGGGCAGCGGCTGGCGCAGGCCATCACCGGGATGGTGGTGGCCAACGCGGACTCGGTCAACGCCAGCGAGCGGATGAACACGATCCTGCTGGAGCTGATCAGGGAGAAGCGGGAGCGGCCCGGGGAGGATGTCACCTCGGCGCTGCTGCACCACGCGGCCGGGCTGACGGACGAGGAGGTGCTGCACAACCTGGTGGTGATGTTCGTCGCCGGTCAGCAGACCACCGTGAACTGGATCTCCACCACCCTGCGGGTGCTGCTCTGCGACCCGGCGTTCCGCTCCTCGCTGACGGTCGGTCACCTCAGTGTGGACGACGCCCTGGACCTGGTGCTGTGGCGCCATCCGCCGACCCAGAACTTCCCCGCCCGGTACGCCACCCGCGATCTGGACTTCGGCGGCCAGCGCATCCGGACCGGGGACATGCTGCTGCTGGGGCTCGCGGGGGCCAACCAGGACCCCGCGGTGCTGCCGGAGGACGGGGCCCCGGTGATCGGGAACCGTTCGCATCTGGCGTTCGGCGCCGGTCCGCACTCCTGCCCGGCGCAGGACCCGGCCCGGCTGATCACCCGTACCGCCGTGGACACCATCCGCCACCGGCTGCCGGATCTGGAGCTGGCGGTGCCCGAGTCCCAGCTCTCCTGGGTGAAGTCGCCCTGGAGCAAGGGGCTCGCGGCGCTGCCGGTGCGGTTCACCGAGCCGCAGCTGCCGTACGAGGGGGAGCCGCCGGACCGGTCCGCGGCCCCCTGAAGCCGCCCGAAGCACGCCCGAAGTCCGCCCGAAGCACGCCCGATGCCCGTCCGAAGCCCGTCTGATGCCCTTGCCCGCTTCCCTCGCTGTCAGGAGAGCCGAGTTGAGCACCGAGCCGAGCACTGAGCCGAACACTGAGTCTTCCCGCGCCGCCACCACCGCTCCGTACCGTCTGGACCCGAAGGGCGGCTGCCCGCACGCGGCGAACGCCCGGCTGCTCGCCCGGGGCGCCGTCACCGATGTCGTCCTGCCCGGCGGGATCGCGGGCAAGATGGTGCTGGGCCACGAGGCGCTGAAGGACTTTCTCTCCCGCCCCGATGTCGCCAAGAGCCCGGCGCACTTCACCGCGCTGCGGGAGGGCGCGATCCCCCCGGGGTGGCCGCTGCTCACCTTCGCCGTGGTGCCCGGGATGATCACGGCGGACGGTGACGACCACCGCCGGCTGCGCACGCTGGTGAGCCGGGCGTTCACCGCGCGGCGGGTGGAGGCGATGCGCGCGGGCATCGAGTCGGTGACCGCCGCGCTGCTGGACTCGCTCGCGCGGGAGGCGGCGGCCGGGGACGGGGTGGTGGATCTGCGGGCGCGGTTCGCGCTGCCGCTGCCGCTGAGCGTGATCTGCACCCTGCTGGGGCTGGACGAGGAGTACCGGGAGCGGCTGCACGAGCTGTCGAACCAGGTGGTCAGCACCACGATAGAGCCGCAGGCGGCGATCGCCGCGAACAAGGAGATGATCCAGCTCCTGGCGGCCATCGCGGCGATCCGGGCGGAGCGTCCGGGGGACGATCTGACCAGCGCGCTGATCGCCGTCCGCGACGAGGACGGCGACCGGCTCAGCCAGGAGGAGCTGATCGGCACCCTGATGCTGACGGTGGTCGCGGGCCATGAGACCACCCTCAATCTGATCAGCAACGCGGTACGGGCGCTCTGCGGGCACCGCGATCAGCTGGAGGCGGTGCGGTCGGGGAAGGCGGGCTGGGCGGATGTGGTGGAGGAGACCCTGCGCTGGGACGCCCCGGTGAGCTACTTCCCGTTCCGCTACCCCGTCGAGGACATCACGGTCGACGGCACCCTGATACCCAAGGGGACCCCGGTCCTGGCCGGTTACTCGGCGGCGGGCCGCGACACGGAGGCGCACGGCCCGGACGCCGGCCGCTTCGACGTCACCCGGTCCGGCGGGTCCCGGCATCTGTCGCTGGGCCACGGCGCGCACTTCTGCCTGGGCGCGCCGCTGGCGCGGCTGGAGGGGGCGATCGCGCTGGAGCGGCTGTTCACCCGCTTCCCCGATCTGGATCTCGCGGTCCCGGAGGCGGAGCTGGAGCGGCACGCCAGCTTCGTGGGCAACGGGGTGGACGAGCTGCCGGTGCGGCTGACGCGCTGAGCGGCCCGCCGCCCGGAGATCCGGGGGCGGCTGGACGACACTTGTCCCGTACGTGTGCGTCCTGACCGCCGAGGAGAGTGGAAGCAGCCCATGCGCCCCGTCATCGCCGTCACCGGAGCGAGCGGAGGGGTCGGCGGCCGGGTGGCCCGCCGGCTCGCCGCCGCCGGAGCCGCTCCCCGTCTGCTGGGCCGCGACCCGGAACGGCTGCCCGTGCTCGCGGGCGGCTCCCTCGCCCCGCCCGCCGCCTATGGGGACGGCGCGGCGATGCGCGCCGCGTGCGACGGCGCGCGGACGCTCTTCCTCGTCTCCGCCCGGGAGGCCCCCGACCGGGTCCACGACCACCGCACCGCCGTGGACGCGGCGGTCGCGGCGGGGGTGGAGCGCGTGGTCTATGTGTCCTTTCTGAGCGCCGCGCCCGACGCCACCTTCACGTTCGCCCGCGATCACTGGCACACGGAGGAGTACATCCGCGCCTCCGGGCTGCGCCACACCTTTCTGCGGGACAGCTTCTACCTCGCGTCGCTGGCGGGGATGGCGGGCGCGGACGGGGTGATCCGGGGTCCGGCGGGCGGGGGTGCCGTCTCCGCCGTGGCGCACGACGACATCGCGGACGCGGCGGTGGGTGTGCTGCTGGGCGAGGGCCACGACGGCCGCACCTACGACATCACCGGCCCCCGGGCGCTGACCCTGGCGGAGGCGGCGGCCGAGCTGAGCCGGTTCGCCGGGCGGGAGATCCGCTATGTCCCCGAGACCCGGGAGGAGGCGTATGCCTCCCGCGCCGGCTACGGCGCCCCGGAGTGGGAGCTGGCGGGGTGGGTGACCTCGTACGAGGCGATCGCGACGGGCGAGATGTCGCTGATCTCGGACGCGGTGCCCCGGCTGGCGGGCCGGGAGGGGATCGGCTTCACGGAGTACCTGCGGGAGAACCCGGAGGCGTACGCCCATCTGCGCGGATGAGCCCACCGGAAACCCGCGCCCCCCGGGCACGGCGAACCGGTCGGTGCCATGCGCCCCACGGCACCGGCACCGGTGCGCCGCCCCGGCCCACGTGCCCCACCGGCGCGGGTCGGCCGCCCGGCCCGGGCCCACGGCCCGGTGGGCGGCAGCAGCGGAACACCGTATCGACCGCGCCCCGGAATGCTCTCACCCGGAACACCGAATTCACCGCCGTCGGCCATCACGCGAATTCCGCTTTCCGCCGCGAAGGACGCGGCGCGCCACCCCGCACAATTACCGCCGATGCGGGGTGGCGCGCCGCGTCCGGAAAGCGGACGGGATTAGTTGTCGTTCACGAAGTACGCGGTGTCGTCGCAATACCCGGTCTGGTTCTCCTTGTGGAGACAGACTCTGAGCTTGTAGCGGGCACCCTCGGTCAGATTGTATTTGCCGCCCATGCTGGCGCGGCCGGTCTCGGTGCTGTTCACGCCTCCGACCTGGAGGGTGTAGCGGGTGCTGCCATCGGAGTTGAAGACCCAGCCCTTCACGCCCCAGCCGTCGGCCTCCTGGTCCTTGATGGTCACCACGTCGCCGTAGAGCGTGATGGAGATCTTTCCGCCGGGATCTCCGTCATCGGTCTGAACCGAGTAGTCGGCGGCCGACGCCTGGGTGCTCGCGAAGAGCGTGAGCGCCATGGCCGAAGCCGTCACTCCGAGAATCCTTCGAACGTTCATCAAGCAACTCCCGTCCGGTCTTTCTTTCCCCTGTCGAGCGTGCAGAGCGACCGTAGCTTTTTCGGCTGTTGGCCTGAAGCGAACTCCGCGCGTGATAGGCGACCGGTGGGCGCCTCCGGCCGATGACATCGATATACGGGGCTTTTCGGCAGCCGTATCGCCACGGGAGGCGGGCGGTGATATGCCGTGCGATTACCGTGTGATGGTCCTGCGGCCCCGCCGCCAGACCTCGGTGACCAGGGGGACCCCCGGGCGGTACGCGAGATGGACGGGGCTCGGGGCGTCGAGGAGCGCGAGGTCGGCGCGGGTGCCGGGGGTCAGGCGGCCGATGTCCGTGCGGCGCAGGGCGGCGGCGCCGCCCGCCGTGGCCGACCAGAGGGCCTCGTCGGGGGTCATGCCCATGTCCCGTACGGCCAGGGCGACGCAGAACGGCATGGACGAGGTGAAGGAGGAACCGGGGTTGCAGTCCGTGGAGAGCGCCACGGTCACCCCGGCGTCCAGCAGCCTGCGCGCGTCGGGCCACGGGGCGCGGGTGGAGAACTCGGCGCCGGGCAGCAGGGTGGCGACGGTGGTGCCGTTCGCGAGGGCGTCGATGTCCGCGTCGGTGAGATGGGTGCAGTGGTCGGCGCTGGCCGCCTCCAGTTCGACGGCGAGCTGGACACCGGGCCCGGGGCCGAGCTGGTTGGCGTGGACGCGGGGAATCAGCCCCTTCGCCTTCCCCGCGGTGAGCACGGCGCGCGCCTGGTCGCCGTCGAAGGCCCCGCGCTCGCAGAAGACATCGACCCAGCGGGCGTGCGGGGCGCAGGCGTCGAGCATCTCGCCGGTGACGAGGGCGACATAGCCGGCCGGGTCGTCGGCGTGGTCGGGGGGCACGATGTGCGCGCCGAGGTAGGTGACCTCGTCGGTGTGGCGGGCGGCGATCTCCAGGGCGCGGGCCTCGTCGCGGACGGTGAGCCCGTAGCCGGACTTGGTCTCGAAGGTGGTGGTGCCCTGGCGGAGGGCCTCGCCGAGGTAGCGGACGAGACCCGCCTCCAGCTCGGCGTCGGAGGCCGCGCGGGTGGCGGCGACGGTGGTGCGGATGCCGCCGGCCTCGTAGCGGCGCCCGGACATCCGGGCGTTGAACTCCTGGGTGCGGTCGCCGCCGAAGAGCAGATGGGAGTGGGAGTCGACGAACCCGGGGATCACGGCGGCGCCCCCCGCGTCATGGACGGTGTCGGCCGCGGGGGCGGACCCGGCGGGGCCGGCCCAGGCGACGAGGTCCCCGTCGATGAGGAGCGCGGCGTCGGGGATGGCGCCGAGGGGGGACCCGTCGCCGAGGGCCGGATCGTTGGTGACGAGAACGCCGATACGGGTGATGAGGGTGGTGCTCATGAGGTCCTCTCGCTGATCGACCGCCGTCCGTCGCGGCGGGGTCCGGGGCCGCCCGCCCCACGGTACGGGGGAGCCTGCGGCGGTCCGTGGGGCCGGTGTCACCCGGATGGCCGTCTACCCCCGCCGTGTCACCGTGCGCCACCATGTGCTCACAGACCTCTGTTGAAGGGGAAAGCACATGGGCACGGTCGCGCAGTCGCCACCCGGGGGTTCCGCCGTCCGCGAGGCCAAGCGGTAGCGGGGGTGGCCCCCTTCGGCGAGCGGCCCCGGCGTGAAGCGGACACCGCGGCCCGGGGCGTCGCCCGGCCCGAGGACTCGCCGTGGGTCCGTGCGGCGGTGGACGCCCTGCCCCGGCACCTGTTCGCGGCGGACCGGCCGGGGCGGCCGGGCACCACCGCCCCGCCCTGTCCGCGCACGGTGGTGGACCTGCTCGACTCGCTCCGGCTGAAACCGGGCCACCGGGTCCTGGAGCTGGGCACGGGCTCCGGCTGGACCGCCGCCCTGCTGGCCCACCGGGCCGGACCCGGCCGGGTCACCAGCGTCGAGGCGGACCCCGGGCGGGCAGCCGCCGCCCGGAGACGGCTGGCGGCAGCGGGGGCCGGACCGGCGGTGGAGGTGGCCGACTCCGCGGCGGGGTGGCCGCGCGGCGCGCCGTACGACCGGGTCGTCTCGGCCCGCGCGGTGGACCGCGTCCCCTGGGCGTGGGTGGCCCAGACCCGGCCCGGCGGGCGGATCGTCACCCCCTGGGGCCGGCTCGGCCATGTGGCCCTCACCGTCGCCGCGGACGGCCGCTCGGCGAGCGGCTGGGTCCAGGGCGCCGCCTGCCGCACCCCCGCCCGGGCCGAGGACACCGGTTCCGACGGCTTCGCCCGGGTCCGCGGCGCCGGCCCCGCGGCCGGCGAACGCCCCTGGTCCCGCGACCCGGCGGCCCTCCGGGAGGACCGTCATCTGCGGTTCGCCCTGAGCGTCGCCCTCCCGGGGGTCCGGGTCACCGTCGCCGCCGCCGGCCACGGCACGGGCGCGCGGCTCCACGACGGCGTCTCGTCCTGGGCCACCCTCTCCACCCTTCCCGACGCCACCGCCCTGGCCGCCCAGGGCGGCCCGCGCCGCCTCGCCGACGAACTCGAACTGGCCTGGGACGGCTGGCTGGAGGCGGGCAGCCCGGATCTGTACGAGTTCGGCCTGACGGTGGAGTCCGAGGAGCTCCAGTACGCCTGGGCCCTCGACCAGGAGACGGGACCCCGCTGGCTGCTGCCGGCCCCGGCGGACCCGGGCGCGGCGCCCGGGGACGGCCCCTCCCCCGACGACCCGGCCGGACGGCGCCGGCGGTGACGGGGTGAGGCGCGCACGGGGCGGGTGGGGACGGGCGGGGCCGGTACGGGCGATACGGCCCACCGCCCGGATCAGTGCCCGTCCGGGGTCGGGCGGTGGTGAACGTACTCCACGACCGTCCCGTCCGGGTGGCGGGCGTTGAAGCCCGCCCCGGTGGGGACCTCCTGGAGCGGGAAGAGAATCTCCGCTCCCGCCGCGACCAGGCGGTCGTGGTAGGGGCGCACATCATCGACCAGCAGTGTCCCGACGGTGGAGCGGAAGGGGCGCAGATCCTCCTCGGAGCCCTCGATGAGGAGGAACGCCCCGACCATCGCGAGCCTGAGGTTCTTCGCCGGGAAGCCGAACCGGCCGTCCGCCTCGACGGCCTGGAGCCTCTCGTGGAAGGCGATGCTGTCGTCCAGCTCCCCCGGTGCGACGAACACCCGGATGAGGACACGGGGTTCGGCGAGGCCGGAGGAGTCGGTGCGCTTGCGCCACACGTCCGGGCGCCCCTGGTCTGCGGTCATCCGGTCAGTCTGGCACGGGCTCACGCGCGCAGCGCCCCGATCGCCGAGGCCAGCTCCCCCGCCGCGTCCGGGATCAGGGTGTGCGCCCCGGACCTGACCACCCGGCGGCCCGCGACCACCACATCGGTGACATCCGCCGCCGACGCCGCGAACACCGCCGTCTCGGCGGCCAGCCGGGCCACCGGGCCCGCCGTGCGGACGGAGGTGAGGGAGACGGTGGCGAAGTCGGCGGGGGCGCCGGCGCGCAGCCGCCCGGCCTCGGGCCAGCCGAGGGAGGTGTGACCGGTGGCGGTGGCGGCGCGCAGGAGCGCGGCCGCGGTCCAGTGGCCCCGGGTGCGGGTGCGCAGCCGCTCGTCGAGTTCGAGGGCCCGGGCCTCCTCCAGGAGGTCGATGACGGCGTGGCTGTCGCTGCCGAGGGAGAGCGGGGAGCCGGCCCGCTGGAGCGCGGCGGCGGGGCCGATGCCGTCGGCGAGGTCCCGTTCGGTGGTGGGGCACACGCAGACCCCGGCGCCGGCGCCGCCGAGCACCCCGATGTCGTCGTCGGTGAGATGGGTGGCGTGGACGGCGGTCACCGTCGGTTTCCAGAACCCGGCGCGGTCCAGGAGCCGGGTGGGCGTACAGCCGTGGACCGCCTGGCAGGCCGCGTTCTCGGCGGGCTGTTCGGAGAGGTGGAGATGGACGGGCAGACCGTCGGTGCGCTCGGCGAACCGCTCGTACCCGTCGCGGTCGGAGAAGGCGCGGACCGAGTGGAGTGCCGCGCCGATCCGCGCGTGGTCGCGGGGCTCCAGCCGGCTGAACCGCTCCCACCAGCCGTCGGCGCCGCCGTCGCCGAACCGGAGCTGGGGGCCTTCGAGGGGCTGGTAGCCGTCGCGGGTGAGGCCGCCGTGGAGATAGGCGGTGTCGAGCAGGGTGATCCGGATGCCGGCGTCCGCCGCCGCCGCGATCAGCGCCTCCCCCATCGCGTTGGGGTCGGCGTAGGGCACACCGCCGGGCCCGTGGTGCAGATAGTGGAACTCCCCCACCACGGTCACCCCGGCGAGCGCCATCTCCGCGTACACCGCCCGCGCCAGGGCGTGGTACGTCTCCGGGGTGAGCCGGGCCGCCGTCGCGTACATCACCTCCCGCCAGGTCCAGAACGTGCCGGTGCCGACCTGGACGGTGGAGCGCAGGGCGCGGTGGAAGGCGTGCGAGTGGGTGTTGGCGAGGCCGGGGACGGTCAGCCCGCGCAGGATCTCCGCGCCCGGCGGGGGCGCGGGGGTCTCCTGGCGCAGGGCGGCGATCCGGCCGTCGCGCACCTCCAGCAGCACACCGGGTTCGACATGGGTGTCGAGCCAGGCGTGTTCGGCCCAGTACGTCACGGTCAGCGGCACGCGAGCCCTTCCAGTACGTCGGCGAGCGCGAGCACCCCGGCGGCGCAGTCGTCCTCGGCGGCGCTTTCGGCCGGGGAGTGCGAGACGCCGGTGGGGTTGCGCACGAACAGCATGGCGGTCGGTACGGAGGCGGAGAGGATTCCGGCGTCGTGTCCCGCTCCCGTGCCGAGGACGGGGAGGGCGCCGCCGAGGAGCCGGTTCAGCTCGTCCCGGAGCGCGTGCTGGAACTCGACGACCGGGGTGAAGGACTCCCGTACGACGGTGAGGTCGACGCCGTCGCGCCGGGCGTGCTCGCCGGCGGCCCGCTCGATCGCGGCGACGACCGTGTCGAGGCCGTCCTGATCGGCGGCGCGGGCGTCCAGCCAGCCCCGGACCAGGGACGGGATGGCGTTGACGCCGTTGGGTTCGACGGCGACCTTGCCGAAGGTGGCGACCGCGCCCGCGAGCCGGGCCTCGCGGCGGGCGGCGAGGACGGTCTCGGCGTAGGTGAGCATCGGGTCGCGGCGGTCGGCGAGGCGGGTGGTGCCGGCGTGGTTGGCCTCGCCCGCGAAGTCGTACCGCCAGCGGCCGTGGGGCCAGATGGCGGACGCGATGCCGACCGGGTCCCCGGAGAGGTCGAGGGCGCGGCCCTGCTCCACGTGCAGCTCGACGAACGCGCCGACGCGGGCGAGGCGTTCGGGGTCGGGGCCCAGCGCCGACGGGTCCTGTCCCGCGGCCTCCATCGCCTGCGGGAGGGTGGTGCCGCCGGCGTCCCGGAGCGCGTACGCCTGCTCCCGGGTGAGCCGTCCGGCGGTGAGCCGGGAGCCGACGCAGGCGAGGCCGAAGCGGGCGCCCTCCTCGTCGGCGAAGTTGGTGACCGCGATCGGGCGGGTGGGGCGGGCGCCCCGGCGGCGCAGCTCGTCGAGGGCGGCGAGGGCGGAGACGACGCCGAGGGGGCCGTCGAAGGCGCCGCCGTCGGGCACGGAGTCGAGGTGCGAGCCGGTGACCACGGCGTCCGTGCCCCCGGGGTCGCCGAGCCAGGCCCACTGGTTGCCGTTCCGGTCGGTCTCGTGCGCGAGGCCCCGGGCGAGGGCCTGCTCCCGGAACCAGGCCCGGCAGTCGGTGTCGGCCCCGGTCCAGGCGTACCGGCGGTAGCCGCCGGTCGAGGAGGACCGTCCGATGGTGGCGAGTTCTCGCCACATCTCCTGGAAGGAGGCCGCTCCGGGCGCGGGGGAGGTCACTCGGACTCCCTCATGGGGACGCGGACCGCGCGCTCCGCGGCGACGGCCCCGGCGGATTCGTATCCCGCGTCGACATGGCGGATGACCCCCATCCCGGGGTCGTTGGTCAGCACCCGCCGGATCTTCTCCCCGGCCAGCGCGGTCCCGTCCGCCACCGTCACCTGCCCCGCGTGGAGCGAGCGGCCCATCCCGACGCCGCCGCCGTGGTGGATCGAGACCCAGGAGGCGCCCGATGCCACATTCACCATCGCGTTGAGCAGCGGCCAGTCCGCGATGGCGTCCGAGCCGTCGAGCATCGCCTCGGTCTCGCGGTACGGGGAGGCCACCGAGCCGCAGTCCAGGTGGTCGCGGCCGATCGCCAGCGGGGCCGTCAGCTCGCCCGACGCCACCATGTCGTTGAAGCGCTCGCCCGCGCGGTCGCGCTCGCCGTAGCCGAGCCAGCAGATCCGGGCGGGCAGGCCCTGGAAGCGGACCCGTTCGCCCGCCAGGGTGATCCAGCGGCGCAGGGACTCGTTCTCGGGGAAGAGCTCCAGCATCGCCCGGTCGGTCCGGGCGATGTCGGCGGCGTCCCCGGAGAGCGCGGCCCAGCGGAAGGGGCCCTTCCCCTCGCAGAACAGGGGGCGGATGTAGGCGGGGACGAACCCGGGGAAGTCGAAGGCCCGGCCGTATCCGGCGAGCCGGGCCTCGCCCCGGATGGAGTTCCCGTAGTCGAAGACCTCGGCCCCCGCGTCCAGGAACCCCACCATCGCCTCCACATGGCGGGCCATCGACTCGCGCGCCCGGACGGTGAAGTCGGCCGGCTTCTCCGCCGCGAGGGAGGCCATGTCGTCGAAGGGGACCCCGAGCGGGAGGTAGGAGAGGGGGTCGTGGGCCGAGGTCTGGTCGGTCACGATGTCGATGGGGGCGCCCGTCTCCAGGAAGTACGGCAGCACCTCGGCCGCGTTGCCGAGGACCCCGATGGAGAGCGGGCGGCGGGCGTCCCGCGCCTCGGCCGCGAGGCGCAGGGCGTGGTCCGGGGAGTCGGCGCGGACATCGAGGTACCGGTGCCCGATCCGGCGCTCGATGGCGCGCGGGTCGCAGTCGACGCAGATCACGACCCCGTCGTTCATGGTGACGGCGAGCGGCTGCGCGCCGCCCATCCCGCCGAGACCGGCCGTCAGGGTGATCGTCCCCGCCAGGGTGCCGCCGAACTTCTTCGCGGCGACGGCGGCGAAGGTCTCGTAGGTGCCCTGGAGGATGCCCTGGGTGCCGATGTAGATCCAGGACCCGGCGGTCATCTGCCCGTACATGGTCAGCCCGAGGGCCTCCAGGCGCCGGAACTCCTCCCAGTTCGCCCAGTCGCCGACCAGGTTGGAGTTGGCGATGAGAACGCGCGGGGCCCATTCGTGGGTCCGCATCACACCGACCGGGCGGCCGGACTGGACGAGCATCGTCTCGTCCTGTTTCAGCGTCCGCAGGGTGCGCACCATGGCGTCGAAGGAGCGCCAGTCGCGGGCCGCCTTGCCGGTGCCGCCGTAGACGACCAGCCGCTCGGGGTGCTCGGCGACCTCGGGGTCCAGATTGTTCTGGAGCATGCGGAGGGCGGCTTCCTGCTGCCATCCGAGGGTCTGGAGTTCCGTACCGCGCGGGGCCCGGACGGGGCGGGGTCCTGACATGGGCAGTTGCCTCCTCGCGACAGCGGCGGGCATCCGTGGCGGAGCCGGCTGTTCACCTCGGTTATTCACATCCTGACGAGATGAATAGTTCTAGTCAACAGGTGTGCCCCGGCCGCCGGGGGTGGTTGGCTGGCCCATATGACCGCCGAACGAAGGAATCAAGCCGTACGAGCCGCTGTCGCACAGGGGCTTCTCACCGAGGAGCGGCCGGTGGCCGCCCTCCTGGACGTGGCCGGAATACGCGATTCGGCGGCGGAGCTGCGCGCGGCGTTCGCCGCCGTCACCGACGCGCCGGTGCTGCACGCCTTCGCGGTGAAGGCCGCGCCCCTGGTGCCGGTGCTCGCGCTGCTCGGCGCCGAGGGGATCGGGGCGGAGGTCGCCAGCCCCGGGGAGCTGGCACTGGCGCGCGCCGCCGGCATCCCGCCCGAGCGCACCGTGCTCGACTCCCCCGCCAAGACCCCGGGCGAACTGCGCGAGGCGCTCGCCCTCGGGATCGCGATCAACGCCGACAACCCGCAGGAGCTGGCCCGGATCGGTGAACTCGCGGCGGCCGGGGCCGATCCCGGCGCCCGCTCCCCGCTCGGGCTGCGGGTCAATCCGCAGATCGGCGGGGGCTCCATCGGGGCGCTCTCCACCGCGACGGCCACCTCGAAGTTCGGGGTCGCCCTGCGGGACGCGGGGGCGCGCGAGGCCGTCGTACGGATGTATCTGGAGCGGCCCCGGCTGACCCGGCTGCACACCCACTCGGGTTCGCAGGGCGTGCCGCTGGAGCGGATGGCCGAGGGGGTGCGGGAGGTGTACGCGCTCGCCGAGGAGATCAACGCGGCGGCCGGGCGACAGCAGATCGACACCGTCGACATCGGCGGCGGGCTGCCGGTGAACTTCGCGTCCGACGAGGTGACACCCACCTTCGCGGAGTACGCCGAGCTGCTGAAGGAGCAGGTCCCGGGGCTGCTGGACGGGCGGTACGGGCTGGTCACCGAGTTCGGGCGGGCGCTGCTCGCCAAGCACGGCACGATCCTCGCCCGGGTGGAGTACGCCAAGGTCTCGGGCTCGCGCCCGATCGCGGTCACCCACGCGGGGGTGCAGGTCGCCACCCGTACCGTCTACGACCCGGTCTCCTGGCCGCTGCGGATCACCGCCCACGACGGGCGGGGGGTGCCGAAGACCGGGCCGGACGTGGTGCAGGACATCGCCGGGCCGGCGTGTTTCGCGGGCGATCTGCTGGCCGAGGGGCGGGCGCTGCCGCTGCTGGAGCAGGGGGATGTGATCGCGGCCCTGGACACCGGGGCGTACTTCTTCTCCAGCCACTACGGCTACAACAGCCTGCCCCGCGCCGGGGTGCACGGCTTCCGGGTGCGGGACGGGGCGGTGGAGTTCTCGCTCGCCCGGGAGCCGCAGAGCGTGGCGGAGATCGTGGCCGAGTCGGGGGGCGGTCTGGCGGGCGCGCTGCTGTAGCCCGGCCGGGGGCGGTACGGGCTCGTCCGGGGGCGGTTGTCGGTGGCGGCTGGTTTCCTGGAGCCATGGCGGACAGGGAAGTGGTCGTCGAGCGCAGGATCGCGGCGCCCGCCGAGCGGGTCTGGCGGGTGCTGACCGATCTGGCGGGCGCCCCGGCGGTGCTGAGCGGTGTGGAGGCGGTCGAGGTGCTCTCCGATGGGCCCTTCGGGGTCGGCACCCGGTGGCGCGAGACCCGGCGGATGCTGGGGAAGGAGGCCACCGAGGAGATGTGGGTGACCGCGAGCGACCCGCCGCGCGGTTACACGGTGGAGGCCGCCTCGCGCGGGGCGGCCCACCGCTCCCGGTTCACCCTGCGGCCCGCCGGGCCCGGGGCCACCGATGTCCGGATGTCCTTCACGGCCGTCCCGCCCGGCGGCGCCGCCGGGCTGCCGGCGAGGGTGTTCGGCGCGCTGGGAGCGCGGCTCGTGAGCAGGGCCGTCGCACGGGACCTGGCGGATGTGGCGGCGGCGGCGGAACGGGCCGGCCCCGGCTCCCCCGGGACCGTCTGACCCCCCGCGCCCCGCGCAACGGACGCATTTCCTGCACATCCGCGGCGCATCACCCGGGAGCTTCCGGGCAGTCCTCCTCCCGTACCGCATCCGCACCGCCCGGGGGAGGGCCCCTTTGACCAGCGCACCCGCCACCGACCGCAGTACCGGGACGCCCGAGGGCGAGGGCCCGCTCAAAAGGGTCCTCGGGCCGAAGCTGCTGATCCTCTTCGTGATCGGCGACATCCTCGGCACCGGTATCTACGCCACCACCGGCAAGGTCGCCGGGAAGGTCGGAGGTGCGCTGTGGCTGCCGTTCCTGATCGGATTCCTCGTCGCGGTGCTGACCGCGGCGTCCTATGTGGAGCTGGTCGGCAAGTACCCCAGGGCGGCGGGGGCCGCGCTCTACACCCAGAAGGCGTTCAAGGTCCCCTTCGTGACCTTCATCGTCGCCTTCATGGTGATGTGCTCCGGGCTGGCCTCGGCGAGCGCTGCGGCCCGCGCCTTCGGCGGTGACTACTTCCACGAGTTCACCGACGCGGTCCCGCCGACACTGATCGCGGTCGTCTTCATCCTGGTGCTCGCCGCGCTGAATCTGCGCGGGGTCTCGGAGTCCGTGAAGACCAATGTGGTGCTCACCGTCGTGGAGCTGACGGGCCTCGCGGTGATTCTCGCGATCGGCGCGTGGGCGGTGCTCTCGGGTGACGGCGAGCCCGCCCGGCTCACCGAACTGGAGACGTCCGGGACCGGGTTCGCGCTCTTCACCGGGGTGCTGGGGGCAACGGCGCTGGCGTTCTTCGCCTTTGTCGGCTTCGAGGACTCGGTGAACATGGCGGAGGAGACCAAGGACCCCGTCCGCACCTTCCCCAAGGCGATCTTCATCGGGATCGGGGTCACCGGCACGATCTACATCCTGGTGGCCCTGGTCTCCTCGCTGCTGGTCGACCACCGCACCCTCGCGGGGTCCAGCGGGCCGCTCCTGGAGGTGGTCAAGGCGGGCGGGCTCGGCTTCCCGCCCAAACTCTTCGCCCTGATCGCGCTGTTCGCGGTCACCAACTCGGCGCTGATCAACATCATGATGGCCTCGCGGCTCTGCTACGGCATGGCCAATGAGCGGATTCTGCCGAAGGCGATGGCCCGGGTGCTGCCCAACCGGTGCACCCCGGTCGTCGGGATCGTCTTCGTGTCGGTGCTGGCGATCGGTCTCGTGCTGACCGGGGAGATCGAGGGGCTCGGCGACACCACGGCGTTCCTGCTGCTCTGTGTGTTCGCGGTGGTCAACATCGCGGTGCTGGTGCTGCGCCGCGACAAGGTGGAGCACCGGCACTTCCGGACGCCGACGGCGCTCCCGGTGCTGGGCGCGATCACGGCCCTGGTGCTGGCGAGCCCGCTGGCGGACCGGGATGCGGAGGTGTACATCCGGGCGGGGGTGCTGTTGGTGATCGGGGTGGGGTTGTGGTGGGTGAACCGCCTGGTGATGCGCTCACGCGGCGAGTCCCCTTCCCCCTGAGCCCGGGGGCGCCGGGCTCACGCCGGGGGCGCCTCGTGCGGGGTCCTGTGCCCCAGGGTCCGTCCTCAATCTCCCCCAGAGCTGCCTCTGGGAGGTGCCCCCGGACAGGCTGGGTGGTTCAGCCCCTCCGGCGACCTGAGCCGCACCACCCCGGCCCCTCCGGCGACCTGAGCAACCCAAGCCCCTCCGGCGATTGAGCCGCACCACCTCGGCCCCTCCTGCGACCTGAGCCGCCCCCCTCCCAGCCCCGCCGGCGACCTGAGCAACCCAAGCCCCTCCGGCGATTGAGCCGCACCACCCCGGCCCCTCCTGCGACCTGAGCCGCCCCCCTCCCAGCCCCGCCGGCGACCTGAGCAAACCAAGCCCCTCCGGCGATTGAGGAGCGGGGGTTCGGGGGCCGGCCCCCGACCGTGGCCCGCACCGTGCGGGGCTCCT
>NZ_JBEOYB010000070.1:0-37909 GCF_040296845.1 Streptomyces sp. NPDC001985 | reverse complement strand
GGGGGGGGGCGGGGGGGGGGTGGGGGGGGTGGGGGGGGGCGGGGGCGGGGCCCCCCCCCCCCCCCCCACCCCTCTTCCGTGTGCGGTACTCCGTGAGCGCGGTACTCCGTGAGCGCGGTCCGGCCCTTCGGGCTCAGTCCCCCAGTACCCCGTCGACCAGGGCGTCGACGCACTCCTTGATCTGCTCCGGGGTCTGTCCCCGCTCGCGCGTCAGATGGGTGATGAGGCTGGGAGCGAAGGGCGCGAGCAGCAGATGGGCCAGGAGCGGGGCGTCGGTGGTGGGGCGCAGCCCCCGGACCAGCAGCGTCAGATGGGTGTGCCGGGCCAGATACGAGTGGTGGTGGTAGCGGCCGATGGGGGAGGCGTTCTCCCCGGCGAGCAGCAGCGCGCGCTGTTCGACGACGCGGTCGGCGAGCGCGTGCAGAAAGGCGCGCAGCCGCTCCCCGGGGGGCGCGCCGGGGCCGAGCGGGGGCGGGCCGGCCATGAACGCCTCCTGGAACTGCTGCTCCCGCTCGTCGAGCAGGGCGGAGAAGAGCTGGGAGGCGTCGCCGAAGCGCCGGTAGACCGTGCCCACTCCGGTGCCGGACGCGCGGGCGACCGCGTTCATGGTGAGGGCGTCGGGGCCCTGCTCGGCCACGATGCGGGCGGCGGCGTCGAGGATCTTGCGACGATTGTGCGCCGCGTCGGCGCGGGGGGCGGCGCGCTCGGGTGCCGGGAGGAGGGGGAGGGGGAGGTCCACGGGGTGGGGCTCGGGGGAGTGCACGGGGCCTCCGTTCTGCGGTGCGCGGCTCTGCCGGGGGGCGGGGAGCTCTGGGTCCCAGCTTAGCGGATAGGTATCCGGTTAGGGCTTGCCAAGAAGTCGTTGAATCGCATACCTTCGCCGAAGCGGATAGATATCCGCTTCGATCGCAGTCGCTGAAAGGGCCGTCATGACCACCGCCGTCACCCCCAAGATCGCCGTCGTCTACTACTCGTCGACCGGGAGCGTGCACCACCTCGCCGAGGCCGTCGCGGAAGGCGCCCGGCAGGCCGGAGCCGAGGTGCGGCTGCGCCGCGTCGCGGAGCTCGCTCCGGACGCGGCCATCGACTCCAACGCCGCCTGGCGCGCCCATGTCGACGCCACCCAGGGCGTCGAGATCGCCACCCACGCCGACCTCGAATGGGCCGACGCCTACGCGTTCGGCACCCCGACCCGCTTCGGCAATGTCGCCTCCCAGCTGAAGCAGTTCATCGACAGCACGGGCGGTCTGTGGCAGCGCGGGGTCTTCGCCGACAAGCCGAGCACCGCGTTCGTCAGCGCCTCCAACCTCCACGGCGGCAACGAGTCGACGCTGCTGGCGCTCTACAACACGCTGTACCACTGGGGCTCGCTGATCGTCCCGCCCGGCTACACCGACCAGACCGTCTACGCCGCCAACGGCAACCCCTACGGCACCGCTCATGCCTCGGGCGCCGGTGAGCTGCCGGGCGCGAATGTACTGGACGCGGCCCGCTACCAGGGGAAGCGGCTCGCGGGGATCACCTCCCGGCTGCTGACCGGGACGGGTGCGTCCGCTTGACGTCGAGCGGGCCTGAGGGCTGAGGATCGGGGCGGGGCCCGTCCCCCGCTTCCTTCGCTTCTCCCGTTCTCCCGCTTCTCCCGACACGAGGATCACCGTGAACTTCAGCACCCCCCTCACCGCTCTCTTCCCCGGAGCCTCCGGCCGCACGGTGACGGCGCTCTCCGCCCACCGGGAGTCCTCGGGCGGAGCCGCGCTGAGCGTCGAACAGCTCGCCCGGGAGTCCTCGGTGGCCGCCACCCAGCTGGAGAGCGTGCTCTTCCGGCTCGGCCTGCTGGGGATGCTGCTGCCGCGCAGGCGCGGGGAGGAGATCCGGGTGGTGGAGGGGCATCTGGTGTGGGACGCGCTGCGCGAGGTGACGGATCTGCGGGGGCGGCTCGTTGGGGAGGTCCGGCGGCGGGTGGGGGAGGGGGTGGAGCCGGCTCCCGTGTATCTGGCGCTCGCGGGGAAGGTGGCGGAAGGGGTGGCGGCTCATCCGGCGGACCTGCTGGAGCTTCTGGTGGTGCCGCCGGCGGGGGCGCCCGACGACTGGGCGGCCCGCCTGGACGCGGTCGCCCGCGACCTCTCCCGCGACCTCGGCAACCTGGTCCAAACCCATGTACTGCCGCACCCGCCTGCCGCCGCGCCCACGACGGTGGTTGTTCCGCTGGGTGCGTGATGTTCTGCCCTTGCCTGCCAGGGGCAGCCTCGCCGGCGGGCTGAGGCACGAAACACCCCCTCCGGCGGGCTGAGGCACGAAATCCAGCCCCTCCGGCGTTTGAGGAGCGGGGGTTCGGGGGCTGGCCCCTGACCGCGGCCCGCAGGATGCGGGGTCCTGTGGCACAGGTTCCGTCCTCAATCGCCGGACGGGCTGGGTTTGTGCGGGACCCTGTGGCACAGGGTCCGTCCTCAAGCGCCGGACGGGCTGAATTTGCTCGGGTTGCCCGTGGTGCGGGGTCCGTCCTCAAGCGCCGGACGGGCTGAAATTGCTCGGGTTGCCTTGTGGTGCGGGGGCCGTCCTCAAGCTCCCCCAGAGCCTCAGGGAGGTGCCCCCAGACGGGCTGGGGTTGCTCAGTCTCGTCGGCGGGCTGAGGCACGAAATCCAGCCCCTCCGGCGATTGAGGAGCGGGGGTTCGGGGGCCGGCCCCCGACCGTGGCCCGCGGGATGCGGGGTCAAGAGGTGGGGGTGGCCAGGTCGGAGGGGTTGGTGTTGGCGCCGCACAGGACCACCGCCACCCGCTCCCCCACCCCCACCCCGAACTCCCCCCACCCCGCCAGCGCCGCCGCCCCACTCATCTCCGTCACCACCCGGTACTCCTCCCACAGCACCCGCCGCGCCTCCGCGATCCCCCGGTCCGGCACCACCACCGACACCGCGCCCGCGTCCCGCGCGACCCGTACCGCCGTCTCCGACACCCGCCGCGCCCCGAGCGCGTCCGCCGCGATGCTGTCCACCGCCACATCCACCGGCCGCCCCGCCTCCATCGCCGCGTTCAGCGCCCGGCTGCCCTCCGGCTCCACCGCGACCGTACGCATCCCGTGGTGCCGCGCGGCCGTCGCCACCCCCGAGAAGAGCCCCCCGCCGCCGACCGCGACCACCACCGTGTCCAGCCCCGGGATCGCGGCGCGCAACTCCTCCAGCAGTGTGCCCGCCCCGGCCGCCACATGGGGATCGTCGTACGCGTGGCTCCGCAGCGCCCCGCTCCGGCCGGCGAACTCCGCGCACGCCTCGGCGGCATCGGCGTACTCCCCCTCCACCAGCCGCACATCCGCCCCGTACCCCGCCAGCCGGGCGATCTTCACGGGCGGCGCGCTCGCGGGCAGGAAGACGGTGGAGCGCACCCCGAGCGACCTGGCCGCCCAGGCGCAGGCCAGCCCGGCGTTGCCGCCGGAGGCGATGGCGACCCCGCTGTCGGGGAGGGGGCCGGCCTCGCTGTGGGCCAGCAGGAAGTTGAGGGCGCCCCGGGCCTTGAAGCTGCCGGTGTGCTGGAGGAACTCAAGCCCCAGCCAGACCTCCGCCGCCTCCGGCCCCGGTACCACCCCGGAGTCCAGCGGGGTCACCGCGACGGGCCGGACCCGGCCGCGAATCCGCTCGGCCGCGGCGGTGACGTCCTCATGGCTGAGCTGACTGGACTGGTGCACGGGCTGCTCCGGGAGGGAGGTGTCGGCGCGCGGACCCGCGTCGCGAGGGCGCGTGATGTGACAGCGTAACGTACGCTGTCACACATGCCGAGGCACTCAGATTCCCTGGATCGCGCCACCCCCGAGGCCATCGCGGTCGCCGCGCTGGCGCTGATCGACGAGAAGGGCCCGCAGGCCCTGAATCTGCGCGCGCTCGCGGAACGGCTCGGCGTCTCGCACACCACCGTCCACCGGCGCTGCGGCTCGGAGGTGGCCGGTCTGGTGGATCTCTGTACGGACCATCTCGCCGCGCGGCTCCCCGACATCGCGCCCGAGGTGCCCTGGGCCGAGGCGACGGAGGCCCGGTTCGTGGCGCTGTACGAGGTGCTGACGCGCCATCCGGGGCTGATCGCCCTGCGCGGCAACCGCCCCTGGCTCAGCGGTGAGCTGCTGGCCCGGCTGGTGGAGCCCCAGCTCGCGGCGAGTGTCGCGGCCGGGATGACGCCCCGGCGGGCCATGGCCGTCTACCGGCAGATGTATCTGTTCACACTCGGCGCGGTGAGCCATGTGAACCACGGCGACCCCGCCGGGGCGTTCGCCGTGACCCGCACGGCGCTCGCCGGGCTCGACCCGGCGCGCTTCCCGGTGCTGACCGGGCACGCGGAGGAGATCATCCCGGTGGTGGTGGACCACGAGGTGCACCGTCTGGGCCTGCGGGCCCTCATCGCCGCCGCCGCACCCGGACCGGGTTCCGCACCGGCCCGGGTGTGACGGCGGATGTCAGGCGAACGGCCGGTCAGGCGGATTCGCCGGAGCGCACGAACTCGGTCAGCCAGGCCCGGAAGTCCGGTCCGAGGTCCTCGCGCTCACAGGCGAGCTTGACGACCGCCCGCAGATACTCGCCCCGGTCGCCCGTGTCGTAGCGGCGCCCGCGGAAGACCACGGCGTGAACCGGTCCGCCGAGCGACTCGTCCGTCGCCAGCTCGCGCAGCGCGTCGGTGAGCTGGATCTCGCCGCCGCGGCCCGGGGGCGTCCGGTGCAGCACACCGAAGATCTCCGGCGCGAGGACATAGCGGCCGATGACGGCGAGGTTGCTGGGAGCGGTGCCCGGCTCGGGCTTCTCCACCAGGTCGGTCACGCGCAGGACGTCGTCGGGGCCGCCGTCCTCCATCGGGCGCACGGCGGCGCAGCCGTAGAGGTGCGCGCGGTCGGGGTCGACCTCCATCAGGGCGACGACACTGCCCCCGTGCTGCTCCTGCACATCCAGCATCCGGGCGAGCAACTGGTCCCGGGCGTCGATCAGGTCGTCGCCGAGCAGCACCGCGAAGGGCTGGTCGCCCACGTGCGGCTCGGCGCACAGCACCGCGTGGCCGAGGCCGAGCGGGTTGCCCTGGCGCACATAGTGCACGGTGGCCATCTCGCTGGACTCGCGGACCTTGAGGAGCTTCTCCTTGTCGCCCTTCAGCTCCAGCAGCTGTTCCAGTTCGTAGGCCCGGTCGAAGTGGTCCTCCAGGGCCCGCTTGTTCCGGCCGGTGACCATCAGGACGTCGTCGAGTCCGCTGTCGGCGGCTTCCTCCACCACGTACTGGATGGCCGGCCTGTCCACGACCGGGAGCATCTCCTTCGGTGTGGCCTTGGTGGCGGGCAGAAAGCGGGTGCCGAGTCCGGCGGCGGGTATGACGGCCTTGCGGGCCCGGGTGCTCTGTGCAGGCATGGTTTTTCTCCGGACGCGGCTCCGGAGAGCGGTGTCCCTGGTCGGTACTGAGGGTGTGCGACGGGTGTGATGGTACGTGTGCTCTGAACGCGTCGCGGCATGGGTGGGCCACCCCGGTGCCGGGCACGCCGTCCCCGCCGTCCGGATGGGCCCGCGGCGCACGCCGAGGGGAATTCCATAGGGGGACAAAATGCATAAAGCGCTCGCCGGTGCTGAGATGGACCGGACCAGCGCCGACCGTCCAGAAGGAGACCCCCGTGGCCACGCTCACCGCCTGGAAGTTCCCCACCCCCGAGGGTGCGGCCGAGGTCGAGACCACCCTGCTCGCCCTTCAGAAGCAGAGTCTGATCCAGATCCACGACGCCGCCGTGGTGACCTGGCCCGCCGACCGCAAGCAGCCCAGGACCAAGCAGCTGCACAATCTCGCGGCGACCGGGGCGCTCTCCGGCACCTTCTGGGGGATGCTCTTCGGGCTGATCTTCTTCGTCCCGCTGCTGGGGGCCGCGGTGGGCGCCGCCGCCGGAGCGCTCGGCGGCTCGCTCGCGGATGTCGGCATCGACGACGACTTCATCGCCAGTGTGCGCAGCGAGGTCGAGCCGGGCACCTCCGCGCTCTTCCTGCTGACCTCCGACGCGGTGATCGACCGGGTGCACGAGGCCTTCCCGACCGGCACCGCCGAGCTGATCCGCAGCAATCTCTCCAAGGCGGACGAGGCCAGACTCCGCGAGGTCTTCGACGCCTGAGCCCCGGGCCCGGCCTCACCGGCCCCGATCCCGCCGGCCCGGGGCCCGATCCCGCCGGCCCGGGGCCCGATCCCGCCGGCCCGGGGCCCGATCCCGCCGGCCCGGGGCCCGCGCGATCACCGCGGCCGCACCTCGCAGCCCGGGTCCCACGACCCGTTGGTCCGTCGTCCCGCTCCTACTTCGCGTCCGCGTAGCACTCCACCACCGCCGTCGTAAAGGGAAACCTGACCGGGGTCCGGCCGAATGTCACCTCGCCCGCTGTCCTGCCCGCCGCCCGGATGGCGGTGACCACCGCCTCCGCCTCCTCGGCCGGGCAGTGCACCACCACCTCGTCGTGCTGGAAGAAGACCAGCTCCGCGCGCATCCCCGAGAGCGACTGGCGCAGCGCCGCGAGCATCAGCAGCGCCCAGTCGGCCGCGCTGCCCTGGACGACGAAGTTCCTGGTGAAGCGGCCCCGGGCGCGGGCGTCGCTCGATGCGTAACCCGGGGTGAAGCCGTGATCGGCGGGCGGGTCGCCGGGGGCCGGCGGGGCCTCCTGGGGGAGGCCCGCCTCCTCCGCCCCGTCCGCGCCGGCCGCCGGGGGGCTGGTCCGGCCCAGCCAGGTGCGGACCAGCCGGCCCTCCTCGCCGGCCCGGGCGGCGTCGTCCACATAGGCGACCGCCGCCGGGAATCTGCGCCGCAGCGCCGCGAGGTTCTTCAGGCCGTCACCGGAGGTCTGGCCGTAGATCGCGCCGAGCAGCGCGAGTTTGGCGTGCTCGCGGTCGCCGGAGAAGGCCCGGTCGGAGAGGGCCGAGTAGAGATCGCCCTCATGGCCCGCGACCTCCATCAGGCCAGGGTCCCGCGAGATCGCGGCCAGCACCCGGGGCTCCATCTGGTCGGCGTCGGCCACCACCAGCCGCCAGCCCTCGTCCGCGACCGCCGCGCGCCGGATCACCTTCGGGATCTGGAGCGCGCCGCCGCCGTTGGTCGTCCACCGTCCCGAGACGGTGCTCCCCGGGAGGTAGCCGGGGCGGAACCTGCCGTCCCGCACCCAGTCCTGGAGCCAGCTCCAGCCGTGGGCCACCCAGATCCGGTAGAGCTTCTTGTACTCCAGCAGGGGCTGGACGGCGGGGTGGTCGATCTCCTCCAGCTCCCAGCGCCGGGTGGAGCGGACCTTCAGACCGGCGCGGGCGAACGCCTTGATCACCTCGGCGGGGAGGTCGGGCCGCACCCGGCGGCCGAACGCCGCCGAGACCTCGTCCGCCAGCTCCGCCAGTCTGCGGGGCTCGCCGCCGCTCGTGTACCGCTCGCCGAGCAGGTCGTGCAGCACCTGTCGGTGGACATCCGCCCGCCAGGGCATCCCCGCCCGGTTCATCTCGGCGGCCACCAGCATTCCCGCCGACTCGGCGGCGGTCAGGAGGCGCATCCTGCCCGGGTGCTCGGCGGTGTCGTGG
This sequence comes from Streptomyces sp. NPDC001985, assembly GCF_040296845.1. Lineage (NCBI taxonomy): Bacteria > Bacillati > Actinomycetota > Actinomycetes > Kitasatosporales > Streptomycetaceae > Streptomyces > Streptomyces sp. NPDC001985. The sequence goes on along the minus strand of NZ_JBEOYB010000070.1, from coordinate 30,360 downwards.
CGGCGGAGCTGGTCGCGGTAGACCTCCAGGAGGGAATCCAGGGGGAAGGGGTCCGGCTGGGGGTCGAAGAGGGAGGACTGGGCGCGCGGTTCCGCCGAGCGCTGAGGGGGGTCGGGCGGGACGGGGCGGTGGTGGAGCCGGGCCAGCGCGGCGAGCGCGGAGCGGGGCTCCCCGAGGCGGCCCTCGTGGCCGAGCAGGAGCTGCTCGGCCGCCTCGATGTCGTAACACCGGTCGACGCGGAGGCCGGCGGCCAGCAGGCGGGGCCAGATCTCCTCGGTGGAGCGCCAGACCCAGCGCTCGACGGTGGGGCGGGCGCGGACGGCCTCGACGAGGTCGGGTTCCGCGGTGGCGCGGGCGGAGGGGGTGCCGTCGGGGGCGAGAGGGAGGAGGTGGGCGCCGCCGTCCTCTGTCGCTGTGATGGCCCAGCGGCCCCCGTTTTCGTTCATGGGTTCGATTGTGGCACCCCCCACTGACAACGCCCCGCCGCCACTCCCACCCCCTCATGGGCACACCTGTGCCCCCGAACCCCCGCACGGCGCGGCCCCGGCCCGGGAGGACCCCGCACTGTGCGGCCCACGGTCGGGGGCCGGCCCCCGAACCCCCGCGCCTCAATCTCCCCCAGAGCTGCCTCTGGGAGGTGCCCCCGGCGAGGCCGGGTGTGCCGGACTGTCCGTCGTCCGAGGGAGCCCCGAGCATCCCCAGCCCGTCCGGCGTTTGAGGACGGACCCCGCACCACGGGAGCCCCGAGCAATCCCAGCCCGTCCGGCGTTTGAGGACGGACCCTGTGCCACAGGACCCCGCACGGCGCGGGACCCGTCGGCCCGTCGGCTCGGGTTGGTGCGCGCGGCCCCGCACGGCGCGGGGACCCGTCCGCTCAGGTCAGAGCCCTCACCACCCGTGCGGGATTCCCCACCGCCAGCACCCCGGCCGGCAGGCCCCTGGTCACCACCGCCCCCGCCCCCACCACCGTGTTCTCCCCGATCGTCACCCCGGGGCAGACAATCACCCCGCCCCCCAGCCACACGTTGTCCCCGATGGTCACCGGCTCCCCCTTCTCCCACCCCGCGCGGCGGCGCTCCGTGTCCAGTTCATGGGTCGGGGTCAGCAGTTGCACATTCGGCCCGATCTGCACGTCGGAGCCGATGGTGATCGCCGCCGTGTCCAGGAAGACCGCGTTGACGTTCACAAAGGTGCGGTCGCCGATGGAGATCAGACCGCCGTAATCGCACTGGAACGGTGGCCTGATCGTGACCCCCACCCCCACCGACCCCAGCAATTCGGCCAGAATTCCGGCCCGATCCTCGATCTTCGCCCCGCCGTTCGCGTTGTATGCCGCGCACAACGCGAAGCGCCGCCGGGAGTCCGCTTCCAGCTCCGGGTCGTTTGGTATATACCAATCCCCGGCCAGCATGCGGTCCTTGTTCTCGGCCACCGCATTACCTCCTTCGTCTCGTATGGCGCAAGGGCATCTCTAGGATCGGCCGGATCAGCCGAACCGGCTGCCGGGCCGACCGAAACTCAGGGGCGGGGAACCATGGCGCGAGGCACACGCACAGCCATCCGGAGACTGAGCGCGGCGGTGTTCCCCGCCGTGCTGGTGCTGGGACTCACCGTCGGCTGCGGACTCCTGGGCACGGCGCCGCGACCGGACCGCCCCGCCGCGACCGGGCAGGGCGCCCTGCCCGCCGGGGACGAGCGCCCGGCCGGCCGGGAGCGGACCGGGAACGGCGCCGTCGTCAAGGGCGGGTCGGTCGGCGGCGAGGGCTCCCCCTGCCGGCTGCCCGTCACCTTCGACCACGCGGAGCACTGGCAGCCGCAGGCCGTGGCCAGGGAGGCCGAGATCGGCGGGCCGGTCATCGGCACGGTCACCCTGGCCTGCGAGATCAACGCCCAGCTCTCCGGCTCGATCGGCTTCCTCCGCGTCTGGACCGGGGACACACCCGGTGAGGACCCGCACCGGGCCCTCACCTCCTTTGTCGCCGACAACGCCGTGAGCCGCAAGGGCGACGCCTACACCGTCACCAGGGCCGGGGAGTACGACGCGGTCGAGGTGACCTATCTCAACACCAACGACCTGCTGGAGGAGCCCAGGACCGAGCGGGCGCTGGCCTTCGCGACCCCCGGGGGCGTGGTGATCCTGGACCTGGGCGGGCTGGACTCGGCCGAGCACCGGGCGATGCTCCCCGCCTACGCGCTGGCGAAGAAGACCGTCCGGGCGGTCTGACCCCGGCCGTGGCCCGCCCGCCCGTGGCCCGCCCGCCCGGACCCGGGCGGTCGGGCGGGCGGCCCTCAGCCGAGATCGGCCGCCAGCAGCGCCGCCGTCCTGGCGATCAGCGCGTCCACCCGGGGCGCGTCCGGCTCCAGCCGGGTGCTCAGCACCGCCAGGACGACCGGCGCCCCGCCCGGCGTCCAGGCGATCCCGACATCGTTGTTGGTGCCGTACTCGCCGCCGCCGGTCTTGTCCGCGAGGGTCCACCCCTCCGGCAGCCCGGCCCGGAACCGCGTACCGCTGGTGGTGTTCCGCAGCAGCCACCCGGTCAGCAGCTTCCGGTCCGGCCGGTTCAGCGCGTCGCCGAGGACGAGCGAGGAGTAGGTGCGGCCGATGGCGAGCGGGCTGCTGGTGTCCTCGATCCGCCAGGGCTCGGCCGAGTTCAGATCCGGCTCCCACCGGTCGAGCCGGGTCACCCGGTCCCCGATCGAGCGGCAGAACCGGGTGATCGCGCCGGGCCCGCCCAACTCGGCCAGCAGCAGATTCGCCGCCGTGTTGTCGCTGTAGCGGATGGTGGCGTCGCACAGCTCCGCCACGGTCATCCCCCTGCCCAGGTTCTCCCGGCAGCGGTCGGAGTTCGGCAGCAGATCGGCCTCGGTGTAGTGGATGCGCCTGGCCAGGAACTCGCCGTGCGCGTCCTTGTCCCGCAGCACGGCGGCGGCGGCCAGCGTCTTGAACACCGAGCACATGGGGAAGCGCCGCTCCGCGCGGTGGAGGACCGTGCGGCCGGTCTCCAGGTTGTGGGCGTAGACGCCCAGCAGGGCGGCGTACTCGCGTTCCAGCGCGGCCAGCTCCCGGGAGATCCGGCGCCCGGGTGCCGCCCGGCCGGCCGGAACCGCCTCAGGCGCGGGCCGTACGGATGCCGCCCGGGCGGCGGGCGCCGCCTGTGCCGTCCCGGCGCCCAGCGCGGTCGCGGCCACCACCGCCCCCGTCCCGGCACCCAGCGCGAGAACGCCCCTTCGGCTCGTCCTTTTATCCCCAATTGCGGTCAATGTATTCCGAGAAGGCAGAAGGTCCATGCCTGAACGGACTCCCCGCGCCCGGCGCCCAGTTCCGTGATCGTTCTCACCCCCGCGCCCGGCGGCCCCGTGGGCCGTTCGGCGCCCCGCCGGGTGACGGGACCGGCCGCGCTCCCGTTGGACCCCGGGGGGGCCCGTCGTGCCCCGGCCCCGCCGCCGCGCGTTTCCCCGTCCACAGCCTGTGGACAGAGAATGTCCGTGACGGGTCACCCGCCACCGGAACCCCGGACACCTGAAATGATCGGAACCGAAAGGAGGTGGCCGAATGGCGACAGTGGACGACGCGCTGGAGGCAGCGCTCCATCAGGACGACGACGCCTCGCTCGACACGGCCGCCTCCCTCCTCGCGGCCGACCCCGCCGCCGATCCGGAACTCGCCCGCCGGGGCCGGGAGTTCCTCCGCCGCGCCTGGGAGCGCGGCTGGCAGCCCGCCGACATCCTCCGTCTCGTGCGCCGGGATCTGGAAGATCATCATGCCCGGCTGCTCTCCGGGCTGATCACCGAGGAGTCCCGGCGGTACGGGAACCTCACCCCCCGCTGGCGGGCCCAGCTCGCCGAGCTGCCCCCGCCCGGCCCGCGCCCCGACCGCTTCTCGTACGCCACGGCCGTCCTGGAGCTGTACCGGCTGCTGGTCCGCCTCCCCTCCATCGAACCCGTCGGCCCGGTGCCCGGCGCCCCCTTCGTCCCGGTATCGGGGTACGAGCCCCGGATGCTCGGCCGGATAAGGGCCCTCCTCGCCAAGGCCGAGGCCACCACCTTCCCCGAGGAGGCCGAGGCGCTGACCGCCAAGGCCCAGGAGCTGATGGCCCGCCACAGCGTCGACGACGCAGCCCTGCCCCGGAGCGCGTCCGAGGCCCCGTCCGCCTGCCGGATCGGTGTGGACCCGCCCTACGAGACGGCCAAGGCGATCCTGCTCGACGCCGTGGCCTCCGCCAACCGCTGCCAGGCGGTCTGGAACAGCACCTTCGGCTTCTCCACCGTCGTCGGCTTCGAGTCCGACCTCGAAGCGGTGGAGCTGCTCCACACCTCCCTGCTGGTCCAGGGCACCACTGCGATGACCCGTGCCGAGGCGGGACGGCGGGCGGCCGGACGCAGGCGTACGAAGACCTTCCGCCAGTCCTTCCTGATGGCGTACGCCGCCCGGCTCGGCGAACGGCTCACGGAGGCGGCCGGGAGCGTGACGGCCCCGGCCGATCTGCTCCCCGTCCTCGCCACCCGCGAGGTCGCCGTCGCCTCCCGTACGGAGGAGCTGTTCCCGCGCACGACCAGCACCCGGGTGCGCGGTGTGAGCGACGAGGCGGGCTGGCTCGACGGCCGGGCGGCGGCCGACGCGGCCCGTGTCGCGCCCGGGCGCCGGCGCGTCGGCGGGGGCACCACCTGACACCGGCGCGGAACTGAATCGCTCCGGGAACCCTCCTGCAAGGCAGACGCCGGACTCCCGAAGCGAAGGAAGCACCCGCACCATGCAGCCACTCACATGCCCTCGCGACGCCATGGACTCATGGTGCCGTTCCCTCGTCGCCGGGTACGGTGCCGGTGCTCCTGCCGGGCGGCGGTCCCCCGGTGGCCGGCTGATCTGATGCCCCGACAGCCCTCCCGGCGCGCCGCCCTTCCCACCCGTTCCGCGCTGCGCCGCACCCGCAGACGCCGGCGGGCCCTCGTCGCCGCCGCCTCCGTCGTGGTGGTCTCGGCCGGACTCGGCGGCGCGGCCCTGCTGCTCGCGCCGGACGGCGCCGGCTCGCGCGCCCTGACCGGCCCGGCGCCCACCACCAGCACCGCCGCCCGCCCGGTGCCGCTGCCCGCGAGCCCCTCCGGGGACACCCGGCCCGAGCCCGAGCCCGAGCCGGGATCGAGGACGCCGAAGACCGTCACGCCCGTCCCGGCGGACGGACCCGGCACCTTCACCCCCGTACGCGCCTCCGGCGAGCGGCACGGCCGGGGCCCCGTGCGGCGCTTCCGGGTGGAGATCGAGGACGGTGTCCGCCTCCCCGGCCCGGCGACCGCCCGCGCCGTCTCCGACATCCTCGGCCACCCCCGGGGCTGGACCCGCGACAGCGCCTACGGCTTCCAGCTCGTGGAGTCCGGCCCGGTCGACTTCACAGTGAAGATCGCGACCCCCGGCACCACGGACCGGCTCTGCATGGTCACCACTCCCGCCAGCAAGGGAAATGTCAACTGCCGCGTCCATCACGACGTGGTGGTGAACCTCAAGCTCTGGGTGCGGGGTTCGCCGAGGTTCGACGGCCCCCCGGAGGCGTACCGCGCGCTGATCATCAACCACGAGGTGGGCCATGAGATCGGCCGGGGCCACGAGACCTGCCCCGGCCCCGGCAGACCCGCCCCCGCGATGCAGCAGCAGATCAAGGGGCTGCTGGGCTGTACGTCCAACGCCTGGCCGTACGACGCGGAGGGGAACTACGTCGAGGGCCCGTCGGTGCCCTGACCCCGGACCGGCCGCGGTGGCCCGCCGAAGCTGACCACCGTGGCCGTCCCCAGGGACCCCTCCGTGGGAATCCGCAGGGTCTCGGACCGCCGGTCGCCGACCAGCCTCCGGATACCCTCAGCGCCGGGCTGGTGCCGGCCCCGGGTGTAGCGGATGAGGCTGACCCGGGTGCCTTCGGGCGGCCCGGCCATCCGCCGGTACTGGCGGTAGGTCACCGCGTCGCACCCCGAGTACCAGCCGCTCTCCGGTTCGTAGCCGGTCACCAGCAGGCAGGGCTCACCGTCCCGGGCGGCCAGCGCGCGCGCCACCGGCACGGTCGAGCGGGCCTGCTCCGTCGGACCCGGCATCGCGCCGTGCGCGACCACCTGGACGGTGCCGAGGACCGTGAGCACCGCCAGCGCGGCGACCGCCGCCGCGACCGCGCGGGAGAGGTCTCCGGCCGCCGTCCTGATCGCCCGTACCCCGAGCACGGTGAGCAGGATGACGGGCAGGTAGACGAACCGGGGCTCGCCGTCCGTCGCGATGCCCAGCACGACCGGGACCAGCACGGAGGTGGCACCGAGGAAGACCGTGCGCCGGTCGTCGGGGACGGCCCGGCGCCCGCGCAGCCGCCGGATCGCGGCGGCCGTCGCCGCCAGTCCCGCGAACATCACCACACCACCGAGGTCCCCCGCCAGCCGGTACGGCAGGATCGCCAGGTAGTAGAGGAGCCCGTCGCCGATGAAGGCCCGCTCGGCCTGCGAGGTGGCCCGGGTGAGGAGCCCGAGCGGTGAGCCGGTGAGCCGGGTGGCGTACAGGAAGTGGGGGAGCAGCCCGAGCAGGATCGCGCCGCCCGCCAGGGCGAGCCGGCGGCCGTGGGCGAGCCAGGCCCGCGGACCGTACGCCAGCAGGGCGGCGAGCGCGATGGCGGCGAGGTTGCCGACCACCCCGTAGCGGAGGTGGAAGGCGGCCAGCACCAGGGGCGGAAGGGCGAACAGGGCCCGGGACCCCGGTCTCTCCTGGGCGCGGGTCAGGACGAAGACGATCAGCAGCAGCAGGCCCGTGGAGCCGATGTCGTTGAGGAACTCGGGCACCCGGCGGAGGAATCCGAGGCCGCTGAGGAGCAGCAGCCCGGTGAGAACCGCCGTCGACGGGGTGGTCCAGCGGGCGGCCACCGCGAGGACGACGGCCATGGTGAAGAGGGCCAGCAGAAGGGTGACGGCACGGAGCGCGCCGACGCTGTCGTCGACGCGCAGGGCCAGGGTGCCGAGCAGCGGGAGCCCGATCGGGCGGTAGACCCCCCACCCGGCGTCGGGCGGCCCGCCCTCGGTCCAGGAGCGCGCCTTGTTGGCGTACACCGACTCCTCGTGGCCGATCCAGGGTTCGTCGTCCTGGAGCACCGCCCAGACCCCGGCGGTGAGCGCGAGCACCCCGGCGGCCGGGAGACCCCGGGGGAGCCCGGCCGCGCGCAGGGGGCGTCTCCCCGGATGCGCGGAGGGGAGCCGCCCGCCCCTGCCCAGCCACAACAACGGGGCGCCGAGCAGGAGTAACGGCCAGGGCTGCCACCCCGGCAGGAAGCCGCCCGCGCCCGCCGCGAGCAGCACCTGCTGAAGCGCGGCGAGCGCGGTGACCGCGAGACCGGCGTGCCGGGCCCAGGGCCGGTCGCGCGGTGGTGTGCGTGTGTCCGAGGTTGTTCTGTCGTGCCCCACGGGGGCTTGGACCGGGGTGCGGGGCGCGATGGTTCCGTGCCGGGCCTATTACCGGATCATCGGCCGGAAGTGGGTCCACGGACCACCGGAACCGGGGACGGCCGTGGTGGTACGGGGGTCCGGCCGGCGCCGGCGAAGGCCGCTCCGGAGCGCCTTCGCGAGGAGGGGACCCGCCGGTGGCGCCGAACGTGCGGGCGCCGTCGGCGCGGAGCCGGCGATGCGGTCGGCGTCCCCGGCGCCCGGCGCCCGGCGCCCGGCGCCCGTGGTCCGTTGTCGCTGTGGTGTCGGGCGTCCCGCGTCGGGTGGCGGTCCCGGAGGTGTGCGGCTGTTCACCGGTCGGGCAGTTCTCCGTGTGGTGCCGGGTGTCCCGCGTGGGGTGGTGGGGCCCGGAGGTGTGCTCGCGGCCGTTCACCGGTCGGGCGGTCCTCCGACGGCTCCCGGATCATCTCCGGCGCGGGCGCGGGCTGTTGCCGCGCGCGGCCGTGGCCGCGCGGCGGGGGGTGTGGCGGGGGGTGTGGCGGAGCCCGGCCGGCACGGCCGTCCGGTGCCGGCCGGCGGCGGAGGAGGACACCCCGTACCCAGCCCCTCAAGACACAAGAAAAGCGGGCAAACCCGGCTAATCTCGCCCCATGACCTGGCTGCGGGCGCTGAAACAGACCACCCGCACCGGACTCACCCTCGAACGGCGCCGGCTCGAACCCCTCGTGGCCCTGCGCGGAGCCATCGGCCTGGCGCTGGTTGTCGGCGGGGCGCTGGCGCTGTTCGGTCCGATGGTGGCCGTCAGCTCGGCGTTCGGGGCGCACCAGGCCGCGCTCGCGATCTACCAGCGGAGCTGGCGCCCCCGGCCGGTGCTGGCGCTCGCCTCCGGGACCAGCCTCGCGATCTCCACCTTCCTCGGGTATCTGACCGCCTTCCACCTCCCCCTCTTCATCCTGCTGCTCGCGGTGTGGACCTTCGCCGCGGGGCTGGCGTGGGCGATCGGGCCCACGGTCGGGGTGATCGCCGCGTCCAATGTGGCGATCATGCTGATCACCATCACCCTGCCGGCCTCGCTCGCGGAGGCCGCCGAGCACGCGGCGGTGATCGCGGTCGGCGGGGGCGTCCAGGCGCTGCTGATCGTGCTGTTCCCGGTGCGGCGCTGGGGCGCGCAGCGCGACGCGCTGGCCGACGCGCTCGCGGCGGAGGCGGACTACGCGCGGCGGCTGCGCGAGAACCCCACCGCCTCCTTCGACCCCGAGCCCCTGATGGTGGCCCGCAGCGCCGCCGCCGTCACCCCGCGCCAGGCCCGGCGCAGACCGGCCGAGCTGCACGGCGCGCGGGGGATCGCCGAACGTGTCCGACCGGTGCTGGCCTCGCTCGCGGACCCGGCGGTGGGGGTGGCGGTGGAGGGGCCCGAGCGGGAGCGGGTGCGGGAGGTGCTGGCCGCCGCCGGGACCGTGCTCGACGCCGCCGCGCACGCGATCCGCAGGGGCGACCCGGTCCGCATCCCGCCGGAGGCGCTCGCCGCGCTGAAGAACCCGGACACGCTCACGCTCCTCGGCGGGCCGCCCCGGCGGGCGGTGATCCGGCTGGCGGCGCTGATGGACGACGTGGTGGAGACCGCGCGGGGGGAGGGCACCCCCGAGGAGTCCCACCGGGACCGGCCCCCGCTGCACCGGCTGCTCCCCGGGGCGGTGCGGGCGGTACGGGCTGAACTGCGCCGGGACTCACCGGTGCTGCGGCACGCCATCCGGGTGTCGGCGGTGGTCTGCGCGGGCTATCTGGTCGGTACGGCCCTGCCGCTGGGGCACGGCTACTGGGCGCCGATGACCTCCGTGATGGTGATGCGGCCGGACTTCTCCCAGACGTACGCCCGTTCCGTGGCCCGCTTCGGCGGCACCCTGATCGGGGTCGGGGTGGCCACGGCCGTGGTCCAGGGCTCGCACCCGGGGGTGCCGGTCTCCGGATGCCTCGCCGTGCTCTGCGCTTTCGCCGTGTATCTGTCGCAGCGGACCGGCTATGTGGCGACCAATGTCGCGGTCTCCGCCTATGTGGTCTTCCTGCTGAACATGGGCGGTGAGGACGCCGGCCAGACCGTCCCCGAGCGGGTGGTCCTCACGCTGGTCGGCGGGCTGGTCGCGATGGTGGCGTACGCCCTCTACCCGGCGTGGGAGACCCCCCGGCTCCGCAACCGGCTCGCCGACTGGCTGAAGGCGGACGGCCGGTACGCGGCGGCCGTCGTCGATCACTACGCGCACCCGGCGGACACCGACAACCAGGAGGTCCGCCGGGCACTGCTGGCCGCCCGGGACGCCCGGATCGTCTGGCAGGACGCGCTGGCGCGCGCGATCCACGAGCCGGTACGGGCCCGGGGGCTGACCCGGGCCGGCGCGGAGGCGGCCGAGCACGCGCTCGCGCAGATGGGCCGCAGCGCGATGCTGATGGAGGCCCATCTGCCGGAGCACGGCGCCGTCCCGGTCCCGGCCGCCGCCGCGCTCGCGGACGCGCTCCGGCAGGACACGGAGCGGGCCGCGAAGGCGGTGCGCGAACGCCGGCCGCTGCGGTGGGACCGGGTGCGGGCCGCCCTCGCGGAGTGGGAGGACGACGACACCGTGCTCAGCGGCGGGACCGCGCTGCTCGCGGAGGCGCTGGAGGAACTGGCGGACGCGCTCTCCGACGGGGTGCGCGACTGACGGCCGCCGCCCGGGAGGGCTCAGGACGCCGGAACGGCGTCCAGCTTGGGCAGCTTGGTGGGCAGGCTGTCCAGCTTCGCCTTGGTGAGGGTGTCGGTGATCCCGTCGCCCCAGTCGACGACGAGCTTCTTCGCGTCCGCCGACCTGACGGTGCCCATGGTGCGCTTCTGCTTGCCGCCCGCGCAGGTCATCGCCAGCATCTGGTCGCCGTGGTCGGCCACCTCGCCGTTGCAGGCCCCGTCGGCGGTGAGGAGGACGACGGTCTTGTCCTTGATGCCGATGGTCACGGTCGTGCCGTCGGTGCGCCCCATCCACTGGCCCTGGAGCGCGGCGGGGTCCGCCTTCCCGGCCGTGGCCTCCGGCGCGTCCGGGGCGTCCGACGCGGCACCCTCGTCCTTGCCGCTCTCCTTCTCCTGTCCCTTGGAGGAATCGGCCCGGGAGGTGTCGGTGCCGCCGCTGTCGTCGCCCGCGCATCCGGAGAGAACGAGTGAGGCCGCGGCGACAAGTCCGGCCGCGGCCATGGAAGTACGTATACGCACGAAGCTGTCCCCTTGGGTGGGTTGACGGTCGGCGCCAAGCTACCAGGGCGACTTCGAGCCCTTCGGGTACGCATGGGTGTACGGGGCATGCGCGGCGCCGGGGGTCGCGGAGTACGCCATCGGGCGCATACCGGGGTCCGCCGACTGGGCGACAACGCCGATACCCGGCGCGTGTATTGGGTTATCACGTGGAGACTGGCACCAGAACGCCGCGGAACACGTCTCTTCCTGTGCGGGACTGATTCGGCCCCGGGACGGCGCAGGTCACGGAAGTGCCTTCGCGGGCGGGCGGCGACTTCTGGCCCCGGCCGGAATCCACCCCGTTACGGGCGGGAACTGTAACCACGGGAATACCGCGCGTGCACGTGCATATGCCCGTGCTATCGCTCATGCATTCGCACGTGAAACAGAGCTATGATCCGGGACAGTTGACACATGCACCTTGTAGCCCGGGAGCGTCTCGTGCACCACTCGTACAACGGCATGGCGGCCACCGAGCTCCACGGGGTCGTCTGGCAGAAAAGCAGGCACAGCAACTCCCAGGGCTCGTGCGTGGAGTTCGCCAAACTGCCCGGCGGGAATGTCGCGATGCGCAACTCCCGGCACCCGGACGGCCCCGCGCTCGTCTATACGCCCGCCGAGATCACGGCGCTGCTCCTGGGTGTCAAGGACGGGGAGTTCGACCACCTGGTGGCGGGGAGCTGACCGCTCGACCCGCTCCGCCCCGTGTGCTCCGCGCCCCTTCGGCGGATGTGCCGGCGAAGGAGAGGCGGGCCCGCCCCCCGAAGCCGGGCCCGCTCCCCGGCTCGTACGGCCCGGCTTCTCGGTCCGGGCCTAACCCAGCCGGAACAGCGCCCACACGACTTTGCCGTGCAGGGCCCCGGCGAGCGGGTGCCACCCCCAGCTGTCGCTGAAGGAGTCCACGAGAAACAGCCCCCTGCCGGATTCCGCCGTCCCCCTGGGGTCGGGGAAGGAGGTCTCGTCACCGTCGAAGGCGCCGGGACTGTCCGGGCTGGGGTCGCGCACCGCGCACACCAGCCGTCCCGGCCAGCGCATCAGATGCAGCCGGACGGGCGGGTCCTGCGCCTCGTGCGCCGCCGTCTCCCCGGGCAGGGCGTGCCGCAGCGCGTTGGTGACGAGTTCGGAGACGACCAGGGCGACATCGTCGAAACGCTCGCCCAGACTCCATCCCCCGAGGGTGACCCTGGTGAACTGCCGCGCCCCGCGCACCGCTTCGAAGCGTCCGGGCAGTGAGCACGACGCCGAACTCGACACCCTCGCGGGATCGATCGGAGGCAGCCCCTGCCGTAACGGCTCGAGCATGGTCGATCCATTCGTCCCCATGCGAGGCACTCCCCGGGAATCGCGGCTGTGGCGCTACAACACGAACGAGCACGCAGGTGCGGCGAGGACCATGGTTCCGAATGCGTTGGGCAGATGCAAGGGCAGATGCACGTGCACGTGACCGTGATGTCCTTGTCCGTGGCGATTCCTCGTCATATCTTTCTCTGATCTCTTTCATGGTCTTCCCAAGGGAGTCCCATTTCCGTAACCGGATGAGTACGCGCTGAAGTGTTTTGGTGGCAGAATCGCGCACTTGAGGCCCGGGGGGTGCCTCAGTCTGTAAGAGGAGTCCGCACAGGACCGACGAGACGCATGACGAGGTTGGGGAGGGTTGGAGTCGTGACCGTTGGCGAGTCGTGGGCCGAAGGGCCGGGTGGGGGTTCCGTGGTGCGGCGCATCCTGTTGGGCTCGCAGCTGCGGAGACTGCGCGAGTCACGCGGTATCACCCGGGAGGCGGCCGGCTACTCGATCCGCGCGTCCGAGTCAAAGATCAGCCGTATGGAGTTGGGCCGGGTGAGCTTCAAGGCGAGGGATGTCGAAGACCTGCTGACGCTCTACGGAGTCGCCGACGAAGTCGAGCGCGGCGCGCTCCTCGGCCTCGCCAAGGAGGCCAATGTCGCCGGGTGGTGGCACAGTTACAGCGATGTGCTGCCCGGCTGGTTCCAGACATATGTGGGACTGGAGGCGGCGGCGTCCCATATCCGTCTCTACGAGGTCCAGTTCGTGCACGGAATGCTCCAGACCGAGTCGTACGCCCACGCGGTGGTCACCCGGGGCATGCCCGACGCGCCGAAGGACGAGATCGACCGCCGGGTCGCCCTGCGGCTCGAACGGCAGAAGGTGCTGGTCTCCGAGCGGGCGCCCCGGCTGCACGCGATCCTCGACGAGGCGTCGCTGCGCAGGCCCTACGGCGACCGCGCCGTCATGCAGGGCCAGTTGAAGCATCTGATCGAGGTCTCTGAGCAGCCGAACATCACCCTTCAAGTGATGCCCTTCAGCTTCGGCGGTCATGCGGGCGAGAGCGGCGCGTTCGCCATGCTGCGCTTTCCCGAGTCGGACCTGTCCGACATCGTCTATCTGGAGCATCTCACCGGCGCGCTGTATCTGGACAAGCGCGAGGAAGTCGCCCAGTACGAGAAGGTGATGACCCGCCTCGGGGAGGACAGTCCGGACCCGGCCGAGAGTCGCGATGTTCTGCGTGGTCTACTCCAACTCACCTAATGCGTAAGTATAGTGACGTGGCATCAGACGCGCGTCTTTGTGAGGTTCTGAGGTTCTGGCGTTCCGACGTTCTTGACGGGTGAGGGATCGGTATATGTCCTTGTTCAGCGAGCTGGCCCACCAGTACATCGATGGCACGTGGCGGCCCGGGAGCGGCTCCTGGGACATCATCGATTTCAATCCGTACAACGGGGAGAAACTGGCCTCCATCACGGTCGCCACCGCCGCCGAGGTCGACGAGGCCTATCGCGCGGCCGAGCGCGCCCAGGTCGCCTGGGGCGAGACCAGTCCGTACACCCGCCGGACCGTCTTCGAGAACGCGCTGCGCATCATCGAGGAGCGCGAGCAGGAGATCACCGAGGCGATCATCGCCGAGCTGGGCGGCACGTACATCAAGGCCGGCTTCGAACTGCACCTCGCCAAGGAATTCCTGCGCGAGGCGATCCAGCTCGCCCTCCGCCCCGAGGGGCGGATTCTGCCCTCCCCGGTGGACGGCAAGGAGAACCGGGTCTACCGGCTGCCCGTGGGGGTCGTCGGGGTGATCAGCCCCTTCAACTTCCCCTTCCTCCTCTCCATCAAATCCGTCGCGCCCTCGCTGGCGCTCGGCAACGCCGTGGTGCTCAAGCCCCACCAGAACACCCCGATCTGCGGCGGTTCCCTGGTGGGCAAGGTCTTCGAGGACGCGGGGCTGCCGCCGGGGCTGCTGAATGTCGTCATCACCGATATAGCGGAAATCGGCGACGCGCTGATCAGCCATCCGATTCCCAAGGCGATCTCCTTCACCGGCTCCGACAAGGTGGGGCAGCATGTCGCCACCGTCTGCGCGGCCAACTTCAAGCGGGCGATCCTGGAACTGGGCGGGAACAGCGCGCTGATCGTGATGGACGACGCGGATATCGACTATGCCGTCGACGCCGCCGTCTTCAGCCGTTTCGTGCACCAGGGCCAGGTCTGTATGGCCGCCAATCGCGTTCTGGTGGACCGCTCGGTGGAGCGGGAGTTCACCGAGAAGTTCGTCGCGAAGGTGCGGACCCTGAAGGTCGGCGATCCGGCCGACCCGGCGACGCACATCGGCCCGCTGATCAACTCACGGCAGGCGGACGCCGTCACCACCCTGGTGGAGCAGACCATCGCGGCCGGCGCGACCGCGCTGCTGCGCGGCGGCGCCGTCGACAATCTGGTCGAGCCCTCGGTGATCACGGGTATCGCGACCGACTCCCCGGTGCTGGGCCAGGAGATCTTCGGCCCGGTGGCGCTGATCGTGCCCTTCGACGGGGAGGAGGAGGCGATCAGGATCGCCAACGACACCCCGTACGGGCTGAGCGGCGCCGTCCACACCGCCGACATCGAGCGCGGGGTGCGGATCGCCAAGCGCATCCACACCGGAATGATCCACATCAATGACAGCACCGTGCACGACGAGCCGATCGTGCCCTTCGGGGGCGAGAAGCACTCGGGCAGCGGACGGCTGAACGGCGAATCGATGATCGAGGCGTTCACCACCCAGAAGTGGATCTCGGTGCAGCACGGCCGTTCGCGGTTCCCCTTCTGAGCGGCCCTCCCCATCGGGCGGCCCCGCGCACGGGGAGGAGCGGGCCAGGGGCCACGGGGGACGGAAGGTGTCCGCTGTGGCCCCTGGCGTTCGCGGTGCCGGGAGGAGGGGTCAGCCCCGCAGCTCGGCCAGCCGGGCCAGGGCGTCCCGGACGGACTCCCGCTCCGCCCCGGTCAGCTCCACCGACGCGGCCCGCTCCAGCAGCGCGCGCGCCGACTCCGGGTCGCCCTGCCGCTGGGCTATGTCGCCGCGCAGCACCAGCAGCCGCAGAAGCTGCCCGGGCTCCGGCCGCTCGTCCGTCAGCCCCAGCGCCCGGTCGATGATCCGCGCGGCCCCCGGCAGATCGTCCTTGGAGTCCGTGTACAGATCCGCCATGTGCAGCGCCCGCTCGAAGGTGCCCTTCGGCACGGGCCGGTGGCTCTGGTCCTCGCTGATCGCCTGCCCGACCCGGATCGAGTTCCCCGTGGGATCGGTCATCAGGAACTGGCGCATGCCGTACGACATGTCCTTCAGCGGGCCGATGCGCGGCAGACCCCGGGCGGGGACGCGTCCGTACGCGGCCTTCAGCCCCGTGCGGAAGGCGGTGTGCAGGGTGTCGACATCGTCGGTGGTGATGTAGCAGCCGGAGTAGGACGAGGCGGGGTCGTACTCCTTCATGCCCAGGAACTGGAGTTCGACCGCACCGCGCTCGACCACCACATAGGCGTAGGGGCTCTTCTGGTGGAACGTCGTCGCGAATCCGAGCGCGGTGTAGAACTCGATCAGCGATGGCATCAGTTCGGTCCGGCAGGGGAGGAGGGGGATCGTGTTCTCGGCCATCCTGAGAGACTAGACAAAGTTGAATAGTCTGGTCAAAGTTGATGAGAGTGGGGTTTCGGCCATGTCAGTGATCCGGCTGCTGGTCCTCGGAGCCGTCCGCCAGCACGGGCGGGCGCACGGTTACCAGGTCCGCAACGATCTGGAGTTCTGGGGCGCGCACGAGTGGTCGAACGCCAAGCCCGGCTCGATCTACCACGCCCTGAAGCAGATGGCGAAGCAGGGGCTGCTGCACGCCCACGAGGTCGCCCCCTCCACGGCCGGCGGCCCTCCGCGCACCGAGTACGAGCTGACCGCCGAGGGTGACGCGGAGTATCTGCGGCTGCTGCGGGAGTCCCTGACCGGCTACGACCAGAAGATGGATGTGCTGTCGGCGGGTGTCGGCTTCATCGTCGACCTGGAGCGCGCCGAGGCTGTCACCCTGCTGCGGGAGCGGGTCCGCGCGATGAGGGAGTGGCGGTCGTCCGTGACCGACTACTACACCCCCGAGGAGGGGCCGGGGCAGCTCGGGCACATCGGCGAGATCATGAATCTCTGGGTCTCCTCCGCCGACTCCGGCGCGGAGTGGACGCTCGGCCTGATCGAGCGGATCGAGGGCGGCGCCTATGTCTTCGCCGGCGAGGGGGACCGGCAGGTGCTGGTCCTCGGCGAGGGGGAGGCGAACCCGTATGCGACGGGGGAGCCGCACGAGGGGGACGCCGGCTAGGGAGTTTCTTTCGGGTCGGGCCGGATCGGTGAGCGGGGTCCGGTGCCGCTCAGGGGCGGCCGGGCACGCGCCGGTGCCGGCGGCTGTGCCGGCTGTGCCTGCGGTGGTGCCTGCGGTGGTGCCTGCGGTGGTGCGGCAACGGTCAGTGGTGGAAGGCCGTCGCCGTCGCCGCGTCCTTGCCCAGCGGCTCCGACTGGCGGCGCAGCTCCGGCAGGAGCTGGTCCAGATCCTCCAGCAGCAGCTCCGCCAGATCGGAGGAGAAGCCGTTCCGGACGACCACCCGCAGCACCGAGAGGTCCTGGCGGTTCGCCGGGAAGGTGTAGGCGGGGACCAGCCAGCCGTGTTCGCGCAGCCGCCGGGAGACGTCGAAGACATCGAAGTTCCGCACCCCGGGCGCGGTGGTCAGCGCGAAGACCGGCAGTTCGTCGCCCCGGGTCAGCAGCCGGAAGTCGTCGAGCGCCGCGAACTTCCCCGCCAGACCGGACGCGATGTCCCGGGCGGCCTGCTGAACGGCCCGGTAGCCCTCCCGGCCCAGCCGCAGAAAGGTGTAGTACTGCGCGACGACCTGGGCGCCCGGCCGGGAGAAGTTGAGCGCGAAGGTGGGCATGTCACCGCCCAGATAGTTCACCCGGAACACCAGCTCCTCCGGCAGCTCGGCCGATGAGCGCCACAGCGCCCACCCCACCCCCGGGTAGACCAGCCCGTACTTGTGCCCCGAGGTGTTGATCGAGCTGACGCGCGGCAGCCGGAAGTCCCAGACCAGCTCCTCGTCCACGAACGGCGCGACCATCGCGCCGGACGCCCCGTCCACATGGACGGGGATGTCGAGCCCGGTCCGCTCCTGGAGTTCGTCGAGCGCCGCGCAGACCTCCGCCACCGGCTCGTACGACCCGTCGAAGGTCGAGCCCAGGACCGTGACCACACCGATGGTGTTCTCGTCGCAGAGGTCGGCGGCGATCCGGGGATCGATGTGGAAGCGGTCGCCGTCCATGGGCACCTGGCGCGCCTCCACCTCCCAGAAGTTGCAGAACTTGTCCCAGCAGACCTGCACATTGACGCCCATCACCAGATTGGGCCGCGCACCCGCCGGGTAGCGGTCGGCGTTCCGCGCCGCCCAGCGCCGCTTGAGCGCCATCCCCGCGAGCATGCACGCCTCGCTCGAACCGGTGGTGGAACAGCCCACGGCGGCACCGGGATCGGGCGCGTTCCACAGATCGGCGAGCATCGCCACACACCGCCGCTCCAGCTCGGCGGTGCGTGGGTACTCGTCCTTGTCGATCATGTTCTTGTCGCGGCACTCGCCCATCAGCACCCCGGCCTGCGGTTCCATCCAGGTGGTGACGAAGGTGGCGAGATTCAGCCGTGCGTTGCCGTCGAGCATCAGCTCGTCATGGACCAGCCGGTACGCCGTCATGGGCGGCAGCGGCCCGTCGGGGAGCCGGTGCGTCGGTGGCGCCGAGGTCATTCCGCTGACGGGGTCGGCCTCCCCGTAGAAGGGGTTGAGGGAGAGCCGGCGCCGCTCGCGCGCCTGGTCCGATGGTCTGTTCGCGCCCTGGTGGAGTGGCATCGGGGCCTCGCCGCCTTTCCGCGTACGCGTACACACTCGGCTCCCAGGCTCGTACGGGGGCGCATCGCCCGCAACGCGAGCCCCCGCGCCCACCCGTGTGCGGGGCGCGCGCCGCCCGGCATCGCTCACTCCAGGTGTCCGTACCCCTACATTGGGTGGCTCGCCCTCCCCTCCGCTCCCGTGGTCCGGGTGCCCGACGAAGGATGGTCATGCCGCACACCACGCGAGGCCGGACGCCCCTGAGAAGCGCGCTGCGGGGGACGCCGTGACCGCCCTCGCGCTCGGACCGGGCTGGCTCGATCCCGACTATCTGATCGGCGCCTTCGGCCTCATCGGCGTCCTGGTCATCGTGTTCGCCGAGTCCGGGCTGCTCATCGGGTTCTTTCTGCCGGGCGACTCGCTGCTGTTCACCACCGGCCTGCTGGTGACGGCCGGGAAGCTGGACGGCCTGCCGCTGTGGGCGGTCTGCGCCCTGATCGTGTGCGCGGCCGTCATCGGCGACCAGGTCGGCTATCTCTTCGGCCGCAGGGTCGGCCCGGCGCTCTTCAAGCGGCCGGACTCCCGGCTCTTCAAGCAGGAGAACGTGGAGAAGGCCCACGACTTCTTCGAGAAGTACGGCCCCAAGTCGCTGGTGCTGGCGCGCTTCGTGCCGATCGTGCGGACCTTCACCCCCGTCGTCGCCGGTGTCAGCCGGATGGACTACCGCTCGTTCGTCGTCTTCAACATCATCGGCGGGGTGCTCTGGGGCGCCGGGGTGACCCTGCTGGGCGCGGCGCTCGGCAGGGTCGCGCTGGTGCACCAGCACATCGAGAAGATCCTCCTGCTCATCGTGGTGCTCTCGGTGCTGCCGATCGTGATCGAGGTGCTGCGGGCCCGCGCCCACGCCCGGAGGGCGGCGGAGGCCGCGGAGCCCGCCGCCCCCCGCGGCTAGGGAGTTTCTTTCGGATCGGGCCGGATCGGTGAGCGGTGCCAGGGCTCGCGAGCCCGGCACGATCCGAAAGAGACGACCTAGAACCCCCGGGTGCGCTTCGCCGCGCGGCGCGGTTCGCCGGAGCGGATCGCCCCGCCCGGCACCCTCAGGAAGAGCCGGGACATCTCACCGCCGAGGTTCACCCCGATCGCGATGGCCAGCGCCAGGGCCGACGCCTTGGAGAGGGAGGCGAGACCCGCGTTGAGATCGCCCCGGGCGATCGCCAGCAGCCCGAAGTAGGTCGCGCTGCCCGGCAGCAGCGGCCCGATCGCCGCCGTCACATAGGGCAGCGCGGAGGCGAAGCGGTAGCGCGAGAGCATCTGCCCGAAGAGGCCCACCAGCCCGGCCGCCACGGCCGTCGCCGCGACCGGCGGCACATCCGAGGTGTTGGCCAGCGCTCCGTACACCACCCAGCCGATACCGCCGTTCAGCGTCACCAGCCAGACCGTGTCCCGCTCCTGCTGGAGCAGGACCGCGAAACAGAGCGAGAGGCCCATCGCGGCCAGCAGCTGGA
The DNA here is from genome assembly GCF_040296845.1 of Streptomyces sp. NPDC001985. Taxonomy (NCBI): domain Bacteria; kingdom Bacillati; phylum Actinomycetota; class Actinomycetes; order Kitasatosporales; family Streptomycetaceae; genus Streptomyces; species Streptomyces sp. NPDC001985. The sequence goes on along the minus strand of NZ_JBEOYB010000070.1, from coordinate 11,040 downwards.
TCTCCGGGCGCTCCACGGCCTTGAGCGCGGTCTCCGGGGTGAGGGCCGCGCCGAGCGCGATCCCCAGATAGAGCACGAGCAGCACCCCGATGACGATGCCGACGATCAGATAGACGACCTCCAGGAGCCGGGCGGCGGCGGTGATGTAGAAGCCCGTCAGCCCGTCCTGGACGCCCGCGACCAGCGCCCGTCCCGGGATCAGCGCGAACAGCCCACCGGTGATCACCGCCGAGGCGCGGACGTCGAGCGGGGAGAGGATCAGCGCCACCCCCATCGCCGCCGGGGGCATCGCGGCGGCCACGAACTGATAGAACTCCGGCAGCCCGCGCCCCGCGCAGAGCCAGGCCAGCCGGTCGCCGAGCATGGCGCTGATCGCCGCCGCCAGGAAGACCAGCACATCACCGCCGACCAGCACGGACGCCGATCCGGCCAGCAGCCCGCCGGCGACCGTGAGCGCCCAGCCGGGGTAGGGGTGCCGGTTGCGGCGCATCTCCGCGAGCCGGCGGTAGGCCTCCTCCAGGGAGACCTCGGTGTCCGGGGTGCTGATGTCGTGGACCAGCCGGTAGACCGCCGCCAGCCGGGTGTAGTCGGTGCCCCGGCGGCGCACCGTCCGGTTCGCCGTCACCGGGTCGTCCACCAGCGACGGCTGGTAGGTGATCGACAGCAGGGTGAAGGTGACGGTCGGCTCGCACCGGTCGAGTCCGTACGAGCGGGAGATCGCGAACATCGCGGCCTCGACGTCCTCCGCGCCCTCGCCGCCCGCGAGCAGCAGTTCGCCGATACGGAGGGTGAGGTCGAGCACCCGGGGCACGGCGGGGCCGGCCTCGTCGGCCTTCTGCACGGTGTCGGGCACCGGCCGCTCGCCCACCGGCATCCGCAGCATCGCGCGCATCCGGTCCTGCCAGGGCGCGTCCTTGGTCAGCCGGACGGCGGGGATGCCGTGCGACGGGGTGAACGCGGGCGGGGAGTGGCGGAAGCTGTAGGTGCTGGGCGTGGCGAAGGCGGAACCTTCCTGCTCCGGCGGGGCCTCGGGGGCCGCCCCCGGCGGAAGGCTGAACTCCGAGGTGGGGTGGTCCTCCTCCGGGGGCTCCGGCGGCTCGACCCCGGCCGGCGGGGTGAAGGCGCTGTGGGCCTCGTCGGACAGGGGTTTGCGGTCCTCGGGGAGGGCCGGCAGCGGGGGGAGCGCGCCCAGCGGGTCCGGGCGCGGAGGTGCGCTCGGGCCCGCCGGCTCCGGTGTCCCCGCCGGCTCCGGTGGCTCCGGTGTCCCCGCCGGCTCCCGGGGGACGAGCGGGTGGGTGCCCGCCGGCCCGTCCGGGGCCGGGCCGTCGGGGTCCCGGCCCCGGCGCCCGCTCCGGCTCCGGCCCCCTCCGTCCCCGGGGGCCCGGTCCTCGGGGCCCTTCCGGCCCTTCCGGTTCCCGCGGCCCGCGGGCCCCTCGCGGTCCCCGGGGTCCCGGCCCTCGGGGGCCCGGTTCTCGGGGTCCTGGCCCTTGGGGTCCCGGTCCTTCGGAACCTCCGGCTCCGCCACCACGTGATGCCCTCGCTCCCTCTCGCTCGTGTCGCCGGTGTCCGTGTCAGCTCAGTATGTGCGTGGACATGGCGACGTACGACTCCGGGGATCTTCTGCCCCACGCACCACGGGCGGGACACCTGCCAAGGTGTCCCGCCCGTGGTGAAACGCGGTGAAGCGCCGGTACGACGGCGTCAGTGCGCGCCGCCCTTCGCCTCCAGGCGCTTGTAGGAGGCCTCGATCTCGGCCTCGGCCTCGGTGCGGCCGACCCAGTTGGCACCCTCGACGGACTTGCCGGGCTCCAGGTCCTTGTAGACCTCGAAGAAGTGCTGGATCTCCAGGCGGTCGAACTCCGAGACGTGGTGGATGTCCCGCAGGTGCTCCACGCGCGGGTCCGAGGCCGGCACGCAGAGCAGCTTGTCGTCGCCGCCCGCCTCGTCGGTCATCCGGAACATGCCGATCGCGCGGCAGGTGATCAGGCAGCCGGGGAAGGTCGGCTCGTCCAGGATCACCAGGGCGTCCAGCGGGTCGCCGTCCTCGCCGAGGGTGTTCTCGACAAAGCCGTAGTCCGCCGGGTAGCTGGTCGAGGTGAAGAGCCGACGGTCCAGACGAATCCGTCCCGTCTCGTGGTCCACTTCGTACTTGTTCCGCGAACCCTTCGGGATCTCGATGGTGACGTCGAACTCCACGTGTGGCTCCTCCATGATCAACACAAAATATCCGGTGGTGCTGTGCCCTTCCGGGGAGTGCTCCCCGGACCCCCAGCCGTGTGGTCACTGGTGCCGACCGGGTGCTGACTGGGGTGCCGTGCACACGGCAAGACGCAGTTCTGGTGATTAAGTGTCCCTCACGCAGGTGTGTGATCGCGAAAGGGGCTGGTGCGAGGTGCCGGTGATCAGGACATGGCAGCTCGCGGCAGGCGCGGCCGTGACCGGACTGGCCCTCGCCGCCGGGGCCGTCCTGGCGGCCGGCCCCTGGGAGTCCGGGCAGCGCGAGGCCGAGCGGGAACGGGCCGCCGGCGCGGACCGGGCGTGGACCTCCGGCGCGGGGCGCGCGGACAACCGCCCTCCCGCGCGCCCGCGCCCGGCGCCCGCGCCCAGCGCACCCGCGGTGCTCAGCGCGCTCGGCACCCCGGCACCCACCGGCCCCGCCGACGGGAAACCCGGCGAACTGGGCGAGGAACTCGGCCCCCTCTTCGCCGACCCCGGACTCGGCCCCCTGCGCACCGCGTCCGTCGTCGACGTCTCCACCGGACGGCAGCTCTACGGGAAGGGCGCCACCAGGGCGATGACCCCGGCCTCGACGGTCAAGATCGCCACCGCGGTCGCGGCCCTGACCGCGCTCGGACCCGACCACCGCGTCCCCACCACCGTCGTGGCGGACGGCAAGAGGATCACCCTGGTCGGCGGCGGCGACGCCGGGCTGGACCGGGCGGCCCTGCGCACCCTCGCCGAGCGGACCGCCCGCGCCCTGCGGGACCGGGGCGTCACCGGCGTACGCATGGCCTACGACACCTCCCTCTACCGGGGCAACCCGCTCCACCCCATCGGGATGAACGGCAATATCGCGCCCGTCACCGCCCTGATGGTCGACCAGGGCCGTATCGATCCCCGCGCCGCCGGATACACCGAGCGCAGCCACGACCCCGCCGGTGAGGCGGCCCGCGCCTTCGCCGGGATGCTCGGCCGGGCGGGGGTGCGGGTCACCGCCTCGCCCGCCCCCGGGCGGCCCGCCAAGGACTCCCGGCCGCTGGCCGAGGTGGTGTCCCGGCCGCTCTCCGCGCTCGTCGAACGGATGCTGACCGACAGCGACAACGACCTGGCCGAGGCGCTCGCCCGGCAGACCGCCCTGGCCACCGGCGAGAAGGCGGACTTCGCGGGCGCCGGACGGGCCGTGAGAGCGCAGCTCGCGAAGTCGGGCCTCCCGCTGGGCGGGGCGCGGTTCGCCGACGGCAGCGGACTCGACCGCAGGGGCCGGGTCTCGGCCGGTCTGCTCACCGCGCTGCTGGCCGAGGCGGCCCGCCCCGACCGCCCCGAGCTGCGCTCCGTGCTGACCGGACTGCCGGTCGCCGGCTTCAGCGGCACCCTGCGCGCCCGCTACTCCGACACCACCCCCGGCAGCGGGCTGATCCGCGCCAAGACCGGCACCCTCACCGGTGTGAACGCGCTCTCCGGCACGGTGGTGGCCCCCGATGGCCGACTCCTCGCCTTCGCCTTCCTGGCGGGCCGCACCACCTCGCGGGACGAGGCCCAGGACGCGCTGGACCGGCTGGCGGCGGCGCTCGTCTCCTGAGCCGTGCGCCCCCTGCCCGGCTCCGCCGGCCCCGACCGCGCGCGACCTGCTCGAACCGGTGCGCGAACAACACCCCGCCGCCGCGCGGGACCACCACGTACGGTTGACGCATGACGAGCATCGGTGGTGCCGAGATGGTCGACTGGAATCTCGCGGTGGCGACCGCGACCCGCTTCGTGCGGCCAGGACCCGACGTGAGCAAGGACGAGGCGCGTGCGATCGTCGCCGAACTGCGGCGGCATGCCAAGGCGTCCGAGGAGCATGTACGGGGCTTCACCCGCATGATCCCCGAGAACCACGCGCCGGAGGACACCCCCGTTCTGGTCGTGGACCGCGCGGGCTGGGTCAAGGCGAATGTGGCGGGCTTCCGCGAGCTGCTCAAACCACTGCTGGAGAAGATGCAGGAGCGCCGCACCGGCGGTGCCACGGGCGCGGTGCTCGGCGCCGTCGGTGGCAAGGTCACCGGCGTGGAGCTGGGGATGCTGCTGTCGTTCCTGGCCTCCCGGGTCCTCGGGCAGTACGAGACCTTCGCCCCCGCCTCCCGCGACCTGCCCGCCGGTGCCAGCGGGGGCGGGCGGCTGCTGCTGGTCGCCCCCAACATCGTCCATGTGGAGCGTGAGCTGGAGGTCGATCCGCACGACTTCCGCCTCTGGGTCTGTCTGCACGAGGAGACCCACCGGACCCAGTTCACCGGGGTGCCCTGGCTCCGCGACCACCTGGAGGGCGAGATCCAGGCGTTCCTGGGCGAGACCGACGTCGACCCGATGACGGTCCTGGAGCGGCTGCGGGAGGCCGCCCAGTCGCTGGCCGGGGCGCGGCCCGAGGGCGAGGAGGAGGAGAGCGGGCGCTCCATCGTCGAACTGGTCCAGACGCCCGCGCAGCGCGAGATCCTCGGCCGGCTCACCGCCGTGATGTCGCTCCTGGAGGGGCACGCGGACTATGTGATGGACGGTGTCGGTCCCGATGTCGTGGCCTCGGTCGCCGAGATCCGGGAGAAGTTCCAGCAGCGCAGGGCGCGCGGCGCCAGCCGGCTGGACCTGGCGCTGCGCAAGCTCCTGGGGCTCGACGCGAAGCTGCGGCAGTACCGTGACGGCGAGCGGTTCGTCCGGGCCGTCGTCGACGAGGTCGGCATGGACGGCTTCAACCGGGTCTGGACCTCGCCCAACACCCTCCCGACGAAGGCGGAGATCGCCAGGCCGGCCGAGTGGGTGGCGCGGGTGCACCGCAAGGCTGACTCCTGAGAGGGGGTTCCGCGCGGGGCGCCGCCTCCGGGCGGCGGGCCGGGCCGGCCGGAGGCCGGTGAGGCCGCGGGCCGGCTCCGGCCCCCCGGGGCGGGCTCCGCGGAGGACCCGGCCCCGAGGGGCCGCCGGCTTCCGGCGGACGCACCTCCGGGGGCCGCGGTCCGGGGGCCGCGGTCCGGGTCGCGCCGGGTCGCGGTCCGGGAGGCGCGGGCCCGGGAAGCGCGGGTGGGGCTGACGCGGGTCCGGGAAGCGCGGGTCGGTGAGGCGCGGGTCCGGGAAGCGCGGGCGCGGCGGCGGGTCGCGCCACCCACGCGCCCTCGGGAGGGCCGGGGAGCGCCCCCTCGGGGGCACAGCATCACCCGTCCGAGGGACCCTGGGGCCGTAGGGAGCCGTGCGATGCTCGGTGAGCGGCTCGGTTCTGTCACCATCATCGCACTCTCAGTGACCGAATCACCGGCCGTGTCACTCACCGACGCTCACCGACGATCGCCGACGCCGACGGAAGCCGACGGAAGCCGACGGAGCCCCCACCGGGAACCCGACCGGCCGACGGAAGCCGATGGAAGCGGCGGAAGCGACCGACACCGACCGAACCACCGCTCCGACTCCTCACCGAGGTACCCCCCAACCTCCTTCACGAAGGGCACCGGACATGGGTCCCCATCCTGCGGTCGCGGCGATACGCCTGGCGGTCCGCCGCGTACTCCACGACGTACTGACCGAGTACCCCCCGCTCCCCGACCGGGTCACCACGGCACCCCCCGCCGACCGCGTCGCACGGCTGCGCCAGGCGGCGACCCCCGCCTGTGCCGCGGCGGCCTCGTCCGCCGCCTCGTCCTCCTCCGCCGGCCCCCTGGTGCTGGTGGCCTGCTCGGGCGGCGCCGACTCCATGGCGCTCGCCTCGGCCCTCGCCTTCGAGGCCCGGAAACTCTCCGTCCGGGCCGGCGGCATCACCGTCGACCACGGTCTCCAGCACGGCTCCGACCAACGTGCCTCCGAGGTCGCCGGGCGCCTGTCCGCGATGGGTCTCGAACCCGTCGAGGCCATCTCCGTCCGCGTCGGGCGGGGCGGAGGCCCCGAGGCCGCCGCCCGCGACGCCCGGTACGCGGCCCTGGACGCCGCCGCCGACCGCCACGGCGCCGTCGCCGTACTCCTCGGCCACACCCGCGACGACCAGGCGGAAACCGTCCTGCTGGGGCTGGCCCGGGGATCGGGGATTCGCTCCCTGTCCGGGATGGCCGCCGTCTCCGGGCGGCACGACCGCTACCGCCGCCCGTTCCTCCAGCTCGACCGGCAGACCGTCCGCAAGGCCTGCATGGTGCAGTCGCTGCCCGTCTGGGACGACCCGCACAACGCCGACCCCGCCTACACCCGCTCACGGCTGCGCCACGAAGGGCTGCCCGCCCTGGAGAAGGCCCTCGGCAAGGGAGTCGTCGAGGCCCTCGCCCGGACCGCGCAGCTCTCCCGCGACGACGCCGACGCCCTGGACACCTGGGCCGCCGACGCCGACTCGTCGGTGCGCGACGAGAGCGGCCAGCTGGAGTGCGCCAAGCTCTACGCGCTGCCGCCCGCCGTCCGCCGCCGGGTGCTGCGCCGGGCCGTGATCCAGGCCGGTTCCCCCGCCGGGTCCCTGTTCGCCCGTCATGTCGAGGAAGTGGACCGTCTGATCACCGGCTGGCGGGGCCAGGGAGCCATCAATCTGCCCGGCCGCGTCGAGGCGCGCCGGCAGAGTGGCAGACTTGTCATCCGGCAAGGCTGACGCAGCCGCGGTACGAGCACGGCGGCTGAGGTCACCCGGGAGCCCCTCGCGGGCCCCCGGATTCCCGGCCCCCCGGACCCCGGCAACTCCTGCCGGACCGGGGAAGCACCCCGGAACCCGGCGAGAGAAAGCGACCGCGTGAACGAGAAGGACATGGGCACCGACCTCCAGTCGGTGCTCATCACCAAGGAAGAGATCGACGCGAAGCTGGCGGAGCTGGCCGCGAAGGTCGACGCGGAGTACGAGGGCAAGGAGCTGCTGCTCGTCGGTGTCCTCAAGGGCGCCGTGATGGTGATGGCCGACCTGGCGCGGGCGCTCTCCAGCCCCGTCACCATGGACTGGATGGCGGTGTCGTCCTACGGCGCGGGCACCCAGTCCTCCGGAGTCGTCCGGATTCTCAAGGACCTGGACACTGACATCAAGGGCCGGCACGTCCTGATCGTCGAGGACATCATCGACTCGGGGCTCACCCTCTCGTGGCTGCTCTCCAACCTGGGGTCGCGCGAGCCCGCCTCGATCGAGGTGTGCACCCTGCTGCGCAAGCCGGACGCCGCGAAGGTCGCGCTCGATGTGAAGTGGGTCGGGTTCGACATCCCCAACGAGTTCGTTGTCGGCTATGGGCTGGACTATGCGGAGAAGTACCGCAACCTCCCCTTCGTCGGCACCCTCGCGCCCCACGTCTACGGCGGCTGATCCGGCGCCCCGGCCCGGTCCGGGAACCAAGGCCCCCTTTTCGCCGTTGGACCCTGGGAGGACGGGTTTGTCGTCCCGGGCGTGCGGTCACGGCAGCGATGCTGGGGTACCGTCCGAAGAACAGTCTTTTCTCACAGCAGCATTTACCTACGGGCAGGAGGGACGGGGCGACACCGCCCCGTATGGATGGACGTGAAGCGATACTTCCGTGGGCCGGTCATGTGGATCGTGCTGGCCGTCCTCGCCGTGGTCGTGTTGATGCAGGTCGTCGGCTCGTCGGGCGGCTACAAGACAGTGGACACCGGCCAGGTCGTCCAGGCGATCGACAAGAACCAGGTCGACTCGGTCAAGCTGACCACCGGCGACGAACAGATCATCAAGGTCGACCTCAAGGGCGACCACAAGGTCAAGGGCAGCGGCAAGATCCAGGCGAGCTATATCGGCACCCAGGGCGTCGCCCTCGCCGACAAGCTTCAGACGAAGTTCGAGAACGGTGACATCTCCGAGGGATACACCGTCTCGCCGTCGAAGCAGAGCCCGTTCATCTCGGTGCTGCTCTCCCTGCTGCCCTTCGTACTGATCGTGCTGGTCTTCCTGTTTCTGATGAACCAGATGCAGGGCGGCGGCTCCCGAGTGATGAACTTCGGGAAGTCCAAGGCCAAGCTGATCACCAAGGACACCCCGAAGACGACCTTCGCCGATGTGGCGGGGTCGGACGAGGCAGTCGAGGAACTCCACGAGATCAAGGAGTTCCTCCAGGAGCCGGCGAAGTTCCAGGCCGTCGGCGCCAAGATCCCCAAGGGTGTGCTGCTGTACGGCCCGCCCGGCACCGGCAAGACCCTGCTGGCCCGCGCCGTCGCGGGTGAGGCCGGCGTTCCCTTCTACTCGATCTCCGGATCGGACTTCGTCGAGATGTTCGTCGGCGTCGGCGCCTCCCGGGTGCGCGACCTCTTCGAGCAGGCCAAGGCGAACGCCCCGGCGATCGTCTTCGTCGACGAGATCGACGCCGTCGGCCGGCACCGCGGCGCGGGTCTCGGCGGCGGTCACGACGAGCGCGAGCAGACGCTCAACCAGCTGCTCGTCGAGATGGACGGCTTCGACGTGAAGGGCGGGGTCATCCTGATCGCCGCCACCAACCGGCCCGACATCCTCGACCCGGCGCTGCTGCGCCCGGGCCGCTTCGACCGGCAGATCGCGGTCGACCGCCCGGACATGCAGGGCCGGCTGGAGATCCTCAAGGTTCACCAGAAGGGCAAGCCGGTCGCCCCGGACGTCGACCTCGGCGCCGTCGCCCGGCGCACACCGGGCTTCACCGGCGCGGACCTGTCGAATGTGCTGAACGAAGCCGCGCTGCTCACCGCGCGCAGCGACAAGAAGCTGATCGACAACCACGCGCTGGACGAGGCGATCGACCGGGTGGTCGCGGGACCGCAGAAGCGGACCCGGATCATGTCGGACAAGGAGAAGAAGATCACCGCGTACCACGAGGGCGGCCACGCCCTGGTCGCGGCGGCTCTGCCGAACTCCGACCCGGTCCACAAGATCACCATCCTCTCCCGGGGCCGTGCCCTGGGGTACACGATGGTGCTTCCGGACGAGGACAAGTACTCGACCACCCGCAACGAGATGCTCGACCAGCTGGCCTACATGCTGGGCGGGCGCGCGGCCGAGGAGCTGGTCTTCCACGACCCGACCACCGGTGCGGCCAATGACATCGAGAAGGCCACCACCACGGCCCGCGCGATGGTCACGCAGTACGGCATGACCGAGCGCCTCGGCGCGATCAAGTTCGGCGGCGACAACACCGAACCGTTCCTCGGCCGGGAGATGGCGCACCAGCGCGATTACTCGGAGGAGGTCGCGGCGCTCGTCGACGAAGAGGTCAAGAAGCTCATCGAGACCGCGCACAACGAGGCCTGGGAGATCCTGGTCGAGAACCGCGATGTGCTCGACAACCTCGTGCTGGAGCTGCTGGAGAAGGAGACCCTCGGCAAGGAGCAGATCGCCGAGGTCTTCGCCCCGATCGTGAAGCGCCCGGCCCGTCCGGCGTGGACCGGTTCCTCCCGGCGGACACCCTCCACCAGGCCGCCGGTGCTCTCGCCGAAGGAGCTGGCCCTCACCAACGGGGCGGGCTCCGCGAACGGCTCGGCCGTGGACACCACCAAGGCCACCGAGGCGGCCCCGGCTCCGGCGCCCGCGCCGGAGGAGCGCCCGGAGAGCTGATCCGCGGCCCGGGCGACCGCAGGTCACCCGGGCCCGGAATGAATGCCGCGTCCCCCCAGGTTTTAGCCTGGGGGGACGCGGCATTCTGTACGACCGCAGCCCAGAGCAAGAGGAACGAGGCACAGATGACCGACCCCGTGACGCTGGACGGCGAGGGCACGATCGGTGAGTTCGACGAGAAGCGGGCCGAGAGTGCCGTGCGCGAGCTGCTGATCGCGGTCGGTGAGGACCCCGACCGTGAAGGGCTGCGGGAGACGCCCGGGCGGGTGGCGCGAGCGTACAAGGAGATATTCGCGGGGTTGTGGCAGCAGCCGCGGGACGTGCTGACGACGACGTTCGACCTCGGGCACGACGAGATGGTGCTGGTGAAGGACATCGAGGTGATGAGCTCGTGCGAGCACCACCTCGTGCCCTTCGTCGGGGTCGCGCACGTGGGGTACATCCCGTCGGCGGACGGGAAGATCACGGGGCTGTCGAAGCTGGCGCGGCTGGTGGATGTGTTCGCGCGGAGGCCGCAGGTGCAGGAGCGGCTGACGACGCAGATCGCGGACTCGCTGATGGAGATACTGGAGCCGCGGGGGGTGATCGTGGTGGTGGAGTGCGAGCACATGTGCATGACCATGCGCGGGGTGCGGAAGCCCGGTGCCAAGACGATCACCTCGGCGGTCCGGGGCCAGCTCCGCGACCCGGCCACCCGCAACGAGGCGATGTCCTTGATCATGGCCCGCTGACCCCACGACCCCCCTGGCGGGGCAGGCCCGCCCGGCCTTGCGAGCCTGAGCAGGGGCTCAGCCTCGCGGCGCGCCTGGGGGACCCTCAGCCTCTCGGCCGGCCTGAGCAAACCCAGTCCCCTGCGGGAGCACGGGCGCTGCATCCCCTCGGGTGGCTGAGGCACACCCTCTCAGCCCTTCCGGGTGGTTGAGGCCACACTCACCTGGCTCTTCGGGTGGTTGAGGCCACACCTACCTGGCTTCTCGGGTGGCTGGGGCACACCTACCTGGCTCTTCGGGTGGTTGAGGCCACACCTACCTGGCTTCTCGGGTGGCTGGGGCACACCTACCTGGCTCCTCGGGTGGCTGGGGCACACCTACCTGGCTCCTCGGGTGGTTGAGGCACACCTACCTGGCCGCTCGGGTGGCTGTAGGCACACCCACCCAGCCGCTCGGGTGGCTGTAGGCACACCCGCCTAGCCCCTCGGGTGGGCTGCGGTGCACCACCCCAGCCCCTCCGGCGTTTGAGGAGCGGGGGTTCGGGGGCTGGCCCCCGACCGTGGCCCGCAGGATGCGGGGCCCTGTGGACCAGGGTCCGTCCACAAACGCCGGGCG